>DASWKS010000411.1:0-3778 GCA_036396495.1 Gemmatimonadales bacterium | reverse complement strand
CCGCGGTAGGCATCGACCGGTGTGGTGCTGGTGTAGACGCCGTAGATGGTGCCCTGCACGTTGGGAATGGTGTACGGGCCGGGGTAGATCAGGCCGTGCAGAATGGTGGGTACTCCGGGCGCCGCGGTGGAGGCATACGCCCCCAGGCCGGCATAGACCTCGGTTCGGAGCCCGGTGATTCGCCCGTCCTTGGTACCACACAGCTCCACGTACTCGATGTGATCCCGCCCGTGAATGGTCGCCTTGTAGTTCTCCGAACGGTCTTCGGTCCATTTGACCGGCCGGCCGGTGTCCATCGAGGCCAGGGAGACCAGCGCCTCGTCGGCATAGACCGGGATCTTGCTGCCGAATCCGCCGCCGACTTCCGGGGCGATGACCCGGACCCGGTGCTCGGGGAGCTTGAGCATCACCGAGCAGAGAAAGCGATGGATGTGGGGATTCTGGCTGGTGACCCAGAGGGTGAGCTGGCCGGTTCCCCCGTTGTAGCTGGCGACCGCGGCCCGCGGCTCCATGGCGGTGGGCTGCAACCGTCCCTGGACGATGCGCAGCTTGACCGTGACCTCCGCCTCGGCGAATGCCTTCTCGGCGTCACCCCCGGCCACCTTCCAGGTGAACGCGATGTTGCGCGGGACATCGGAATGCAGCTGCGGCGCACCCGGCCGCGTGGCCGCCTCGGGATCGACGATGGCATCGAACGAAGCGTAGTCCACTTCGATCAGGTCGAGCGCGTCGCGGGCCGCGGCCCGTGACTCGGCCACCACCATCGCCACGCCATCCCCGACGTAGCGCACGGTTTCATCCGCCAGCAGCGGATGGGCCGGCACCTTGAGATCGCAGTTGGGGACATTCCAGGCACACGGGACCGGGACCAGGCGGTCTTTGACGTCCGCGCCGGTGTAGACCGCGACCACGCCCGGCGTGTGCCGCGCCGCGGCCACGTCGATCGAACGGATCCGGGCGTGGGCGTAGGGGCTGCGCAGGATAGCCGCGTAACAGAGGCCCGGCAGCTTGACGTCATCGGTGTAGGTGGCCTTGCCCATCAACAGCCGCGGATCTTCCCGGCGGCGAATCCCGGAACCAAACAGGGTTGGCATTGTGGTCTCCTTCAGGCGACCGGCGCGCCGGCTGGGCTGCGGGACGGCCGGGCAACATCGCGCGCGGGGGACGCGGACGTGGTGTCACGCGGGGCGGCCCGCTGCTCCCGCAACGTGGCGGCCGCGGCCTGGATGGCCGCCACCACGTTCTGATAGCCGGTGCAGCGGCAGAGATTGCCCTCCAGCGCGTGACGGATTTCGGCTTCGCTGGGATCGGTATTCGATTCCAGAAACTCGGCGGCCATCATGATGATGCCCGGAGTACAGAAGCCGCACTGCAAGCCGTGCTTGTCCCAGAAGGCCTGCTGCAGCGGATGCAGCGAGCCGTTGGAGCTCAGGCCTTCGATGGTGGTGACGGCCCGGTCGGCGGCCTGGACCGCGAGGACGGCGCAGCTCTTTACGGCCCGCCCATCGAGCAGCACGGTACAGGCTCCGCACTGGCTGGTGTCGCAGCCGACGTGGGTCCCGGTCAGGTTCAGCTCATCGCGCAGCAGATGGACCAGGAGGGTGCGGGGCTCAACGGCGAGGGTGCGCGGCGTGCCGTTGACAGTGAGGGTGACGGTCTGGTTCATGACCCGGGCTCCGGGGGGCGGGAAGGGGAGTATATGGGGGCATTCTCGAAAGCGCCAACGGCGCTTCAGGACTAAGGACTTAGGACTTAGGACCAAGTTGCTCCTTGCTACTTACCTAGTCCTAAGTCCTTAGTCCCAAGTCCTTGGTCCTAAGTCCTGTGGTCAGGTAGACAACCAGGAGAACCACGCTCCCCGCGCTGGCGGCGACGCGCAGGCTGAGCGGCAGGCCGGAGGCGGAGATAAATCCTTCGATGGCTCCCGCCACCAGCAGCATGAGGGTGGCGGCCACCACCAGGCGCAATCCGATCCTCCCGGAGAGCACCAGGGCGTCCCCTCGGGAGAGATTCCCCGGTGCGATGAGGGCCCGCCCCAACAGGAAACCAGCCGCCCCCGCCACCCAGATGGCGAACAGCTCCAGGACCCCGTGTCCGGCCACGAAGGTCCAGAGGTAGCCCAGCAGTCCCTGATTGGCGAAATGGCCGGAGGCGGCCCCGATCATGAGACCATTGAAGGCCAGCATTACCAGCGCGCCGACCCCGGCGAAGATGCCCCCTGCGAAGCAGCGAAAAGCCACCCCGACGTTGTTGGTGATGATGCTGCTGGCGACGAGGGGTCGTTCTCCGGGGGGCGCCTCGAAGTATCCCTGCCCCCGGGCGGTGCGCTCCGCCCCGGCCGCGGCCCGTTCCAGCAGGGCGTCGGGCAGCACCTCCAGGGCGAGCGGCGGCCGTTCCCGCAGTACCACATATCCGGCCACGCCGGGGAGGATGAAGACCGCCGCCGCCAGGGCCACGTAGCGCCACGAGGCCACCACTGCGGCGGGACATTCCCGCAGCAGAAACCGCAGGACGTTCCCGGCGGTGGTCCGCTCCCGGCGATAGAGCGCATTGTGCCCCGCGGCGACCAGACGCTCCAGGCGCGCGATGGCGGCAGGCCCGGCTCCATAGGTGCGGGCTCGGGCCAGGTCCGCGGCAATCTCGCGGTAGCGCGCGGCAAAGTCCGGCAGCTCTCTGGCCTGCAGGGCATCGAGTCCCCGGGCCGTCACGGCGCGAGCGATGCGGTCGAACTCGCTCCAGCGGGCTTCCTTCTGCGCGACGAATCGGTCCGCGCCGAGCCGGCGGCCGGCCCCGAAGCGCCCTCGCCGCCGGGCCGATTCCTGGCGGAACAATTCCTCCAGCGCCGGCTCCGGCTCTCCCTCGAACGGCGCCAGCCGGTCCGCCAGGCGAGTGGCGACCTGCGCCGCCAATCGGGCTCGCACCGGGGGCCGCAGCTCGACGGCTCGCTCCCGGAAGCTCTTGAGCAGCGCGAACTCCTCGTCGCCGAGCAGCGGGGCGCCGAGGATTTCAGGCTCCGGTGCCGGGGTCGCCGCCAGCGCCTGTTGCGGCTGGTCGCGGATCACGACCGTGCCGGCCACCAGATCACCCAATCGCTTGGCGCGGGGATGGAGTGCGACCATCAACCCGCCGATGAGATAGGGTGGTGGCACGAAGTCCGCGATGCGAAGCAGGTTGCGCAGCGCGGCCCCGCCGAACGTCAGGGCGTGGCCGGTATCATGGACCACGCGAATACCCATCCACCGCTTGCCCGGTGTCTGGCCGTCCCGAAACGCTTCGAAGAAGGTGAAGTAACCCCACAAAGTGAGGAACAGCAGCAGCACCAGCAGGACCTCGACCACCACGCCACGCACCGGGACCAACAGACCCAGTGCGATCACGGACGCGAGGGTGAACAGCGTGAGGATCACGGTGTCCAGTATCGCGGCCAATCCGCGCGAGCCGAGCCCTGCCAGCTCGTAGTCGAGGGCCACGTGCTCCGGGGTCTCGATCTCGAGTCGCTGACGCCAATCCATCCTTCAAACTACCAGTACTGATCACTGAGTACTCAGTCCTCAGTACTGAGTGGTGGTTGGTTATCTTCTGGTTCCGACTCCCCCGACGGAGCCCATGCCCCACCCCACACTGCGACCGCTGGCGCTGGGCGAGCTGCTCGACGTGTCCTTCGCGCTGTACCGCCAGCTCTTCGGCAGCCTGGTCATCGTGGGGCTGGTGACCGGGGCGCTGCCCCTGATCGTGGATGTGTATATCGAGCAGCGGGGCGGGCCGGCCTCGGAGCCGA
>DASWKS010000410.1:0-4080 GCA_036396495.1 Gemmatimonadales bacterium | reverse complement strand
GGCATGAAAGACCGACCCCCTGCCTCGCCTCCATGGCGCGGCGCGGAAGCCAGTCTATGGATTGGTACCAACCCGGAATCATCCCTATATCAACAGGGATAACTCATGATTCGACAATGGGATATGCGGTAAGCGTCAGATGGCGTGGAACCGGAGTGGCGGAGCGGGAATCAGTTTCGCGGGGCCACCAAGGCCCGAAACGGCGGGTAATCGTTCAAGGACAGAAAATCGGGGTGTGCATGCCACTCGTTGTATCGACCCGTTCCTTCCCTAAGGGCCTTGCCCAAGAATCGAACCGCCTCGTCGCGGCGACCCAGCGCGGCGGCGACGGTGGCGGCCGCCCGCGCCGGCCTGCCAAACGGATACGGCAGTTGCATGGCCATCAGTCGGCGCAGCGTCGATTCCGCTTGCACCGTATCCCCCAGGCGGGCCGAGGCTGCCCCGACGCCACCGACAAACTCGGGCGACTCGGGATTGACGGCCATCAATCGCTGATAGAGCTCCCGGGCCTCTTCCCAACGGCCCAGGCCGTAGCTGGCCCGGGCATGCCCCAGCAGATGGACCGTGTCGGCGAGACCGGCGCTGGTGGGAGCGGCGTACCACTGCACCGCCGCCTCGGCATAGCGTTGGACCGTGTCGGTCGGGGCGCCGTGGCTCCTGAGCTCCTGAGCCACCTGGAACAACAGGTCGCCGGGCGAGAAGGGGCTCCAGGTTCCCGAATCCTCGGGAAGGGTTACTGCGGCCTCGACCCGGCGGGCCAGCTTGTCGTAGCGTCGCAGGGCGGCCAGGGCCACGACTTCGGTGGTCCGGGCCCAACCGTCGTCCGGGCTTCGCGCTAGCATGCGCCGGGCGTTGGCGAGCTCGTCTTCGTGCTCGCCGAGCACGTGCTGCGCCCGAGCCGATTCGCCCAGAATACGCACCGCCCATTCAGCACCCCAGCCGTAATCGAGCGGGATCCGGGAGTAGGCTTCGACCGCTTCGCGGGCCCTCCGAGTCGACCGGGCCGTGTTTCCCAGGGCCCAGTTCGAGTGTCCCGCCAGGGGAGCGAGCTCCACCATCACCTTCGCACCGCGATAGGAGGCCTCCCTATCACCCAGCACAAACCCGTTGTGGAAGTAGTCGAGACCGGCGCGGTCGTACGGGGCAAGTTGACCGCGGCGCGCCGCCACGCTCCGGAACACCGAATCGGCTTCGGGATACCGGCGGGCATTCGCCAGCGAGATTCCGGCCCAGAGTCGGGCCTGCCAGTACGTGGTGTCCAGTCGGGCCGCCCGGGCGAAGTGGGCGAAATTCGAGTCGTAGGCACGGTTGCGACCGAAGTCCCTCATGCCCAGCAGGAACTCGCTGTAGGCCGCCCAGGTCGGTGGGTGGCTGCTGGACGCCGTCCAGTTGTTGAGCCGCTGGTCGACCTGGACGGCCAGCGCTCCGGTCACCCGCTCCTCCAGTACCGTGAGGGCGCCGGTCGGCTCCGACGCGGGCGCGTACAGCGGGTCGATGGTGCTCAGAATGCGGCCGCTGGCGGCGTCGGTGATCTGGGTCCGGAACTCGAGGGAATCTCCCAGCCGGTAGTACTTCCCGATGACGAGGAAGCGGGCGCCGGTCTGGGTGGCGAGGGCTCGAATGTCGCCCTGAGTAGTAAGCAGGGTGCGGGTATCCATCACCCGGACCAGTCCCGTTTCGGCCAGCTTCTGGGTCACCCAATCGGTCACCATTGCCCCCACCAGCTGGTAGGTGCTGTCACCGGTGGAATTCTGCAGGGGGAGAACGGCGACGACGGGGGGCCCGTCACCCCCTGGCGGCCCGGGACGGGTTCCGAGGTAGGCCGCCATGCCGACGGCTCCAAGCATCGGGAGGGCGGTGACCGCGACCAGACGCCATCGGGGCCGGCGCCGATCGGCCGATGGCGCCGCTGTCTCGAGAGCGGGCGGGCTGGAAGCGGGGACCACGGTTGGCGAGGCAACCGCGACCCCCACCCCAGCCCCCGACCCAACCTCCAGCGATTCACCTCTCGCGACCAGCGGCTCGGGAACGAACGATGGCTGACCGCTGACGGCGGCGCGAGTCAGCTCCTCCGCATAGGCCAGAACCGCGGGGTCCGCCGGCAGTTCCAGCTGCTGTTCCAGGATGGTCTGATAAATCGTGGCGTGACGGCTCGCACCGGAGCGGTCACCCGATGCGACCAATGCGCGCATCAGCCGTATCGCCAGTCGCGCGCTGGCCGGATCGGCGCTAGCGGCTTTGCGCCACCAGCCGACCGCGGTCTGGGGCTCGCCCCGTTGCTCTGCCGCGGCCGCCAGCGCCTCCAGCCCCTCGGCGTAGCGATGCACCAGGGCACGGCGCTCATCTTCGACCCACTGCTCGAATTCGGGCGCGGAGCTGAGACGAAATCCATCGACGAACAGGCCGCGATACAGCCCGGCTGCTTCTTCCGGCCGGCCCGATTCCATCGCATTCTCGAAATCGGCGACGTCGCAGCTCACCAGGTCCAGATTGAGCCGCATGTCCCGCTGTCCCAGCAGCACCTCTTCCGACCCCAACTCGGTTCGCAGAGCGTACAGCGCCTGGTTGAGCGACCGGCGGCCTCGTTCCTCATCGGCTTCGGGCCAGAACCAGCCGATCAGTCGCTCCCGGCTGACCGCCCGGGGCGCGGAGCGTCCCAGCAGGGCCAACAACGCCAGCCGCCGGGGTTGGGCAGCGGCGTTACTGACGGGCTGGCCACTGCCGTCCACGAGGCTGAGCTGACCCAGGCAGAGAAGGCGGTGCATTCTGACGGTCGAAGACGGTCGCAGGCGGTCGAAGGCGGTCGAAGAGGGTCGAAACCGGCCGACCACCTCCTATTCGAAGATGGCACCGGCATGTCGTCTCCGCGACCCCCAACCACCTTCGACCCCCTTCGACCGCTTCGACCGCTTCGACTGCTACCGCAGCGCCTTCCGCTTCTGCTCCAGGGTCTGGTCCAACCGGCCGCAGACCAGGTCGCAGAGCTGAAAGACGGTGGGGTCGGCCAGGTGATACAGCACCGTGGTGCCCTCACGGCGGCGGGTGACGAAGCCGGCGGCATGGAGTAGCTGCAGGTGTTTGGACCCATTGGCCTGGGTGGCACCGATGGCATCGACCAACTCCCCCACCGAGCGTTCCCCCTGGCGCAGCGCGTTGAGCAACCGCAGGCGGGTGGGCTCCCCCAGGGTGCGAAACCGCTCTGCGACCAGATCGATTGCTTCGGGTGACAGTCGGGCCATTTGGTTCTCGCTTGGTCGTCGGCCGGTCAGGCCTGAGGGGCGCAGCCGAAGCGCCGGAACCGGACCAGGATTCGCTCCAGCGGACAGAACCGGGTGAAACTCGACTGGAGCAGGTTGAGCCCCACAAAGACGGTGACCAGGAACCAGCGTGGATCCACCAGCCATCCCAGCGCCAGCGAGGCCAGCACGAAGCTGCCGGCGAAGCGGCGGATGATCATCTCACAACGCACTTCTCCTCCTCGGTTAGCCCTTCACGCGGCATAGCTGACCGGCAGTACCGCCACATGCAGTCGTTCCCCTTCCGGTAGTTGACGCGACTCCGCCAGCACGGCCGCGACGACACCGGCTTCTGCCTCGGCCGGAACGATGCTGAAGAACACGGTGTTCCGTCCGGGCCAGGCCCGGGTGCCGAACCGCCGCCCGGTCCGACCGGTGCCGTGGGCGCCGGACAACTCGGTGTACCCCTCGACCTGATGCCGGTCCAGCAATCCGGTGATCCGCTCGGGGGAGTCGCCCGAGTAGATGAGCAGCAGAAGCTTCACGGGGTGGTCTCCTTCCGGCTGGCCAGCTCCCAGTACAGCAGGGGAACCACCGCCATCGTCAACGCCGTGGCGACGATCGCCCCGCTGATCAGGGCGACGGCCAGGCCCTGGAAAATGGGGTCCAGCACCATGACCGCCCCGCCCGCCACCACCGCGGCGGCCGTCAGCGCAATGGGACGGAAGCGGACCGAGCCGGCCTCGATCACCGCCTCGCGAAGGGAACGGCCCCGCTCCTGGGCCAGCTGGATGAAATCCACCAGCAGGATCGAGTTTCGTACGATGATCCCGGCCAGGGCGAT
>DASWKS010000409.1:0-6897 GCA_036396495.1 Gemmatimonadales bacterium | reverse complement strand
ACTACATCATGATTCATGAATGATGGCAAGGCGCAAGCGCGGGCGACGAGAGTCGGCTCCAGTCCAGGTCTACCTGGACTCGGAAGCTCGGGCCCGGCTGGCCCGGCTGGCGGCCCAGCTCGAGGCGACCCGGTCCGACATCCTCCGGCAGGGGCTCGAGGCGTTGGAGCGGGCCGTGCTGGATCCGGGCAATCATCCCGCCCTGCAGGTGATCGGCCTGGCCAACCGAGAGCGAGCCGGCCGGCGGACCGACGCGGCCCGGGAGCACGACCGGGTGCTGACCGACGAGGAAGAGAAGGGGTGGAGTCGCTCTGCCGGGTGAGCTCTTCGTCGACACCAGCGCCTGGTATCCGGCCGTGGTCCGAAGCCACCCGGATCACCGGCCGATCGCCGCCGAGCTCACTGGTGCGGTCAAGCGGGGAACGCGAATCGTCACCACGAACCTGGTGATCGCGGAAACCCATGCCTTGTTGCTTCGGCGGGTGGGGCGGGACGTCGCCCTGGCCTTTGCCCGAACGGTGCGGCACCAGCCCAACCTGGTGATATCGAGCGATCCTGCCCTGGAGACGCAGGCGATAGAGGACTGGTTGGAGCGATACGTGGATCAGGATTTCTCGTTCACCGATGCGGTCAGCTTTACGGTGATGGGCTCCCGCGATATCGGTGAGGCGCTCACGTTGGACCACCATTTCACCGTCGCGGGCTTCCACGTCATTCCCGCGCCCTAGACGGGCCAGTTGGCTCCACCGGCGAAGGTCCAGACCAGCAGACCCTCCCCGTCGTCTATCTCTCGGCCTGCTCTCCGCGCTTACCGCATCACGTGGCAGAGGAATCCCTCCCCAACCAAGGGTGACAGCCGTCCTGAGACTGATGGCTCCCGGCCGATTGGTCCGGTATCTTCTGTTCCTGGATCCACGCGGGCACCAGGTCCGCGCGACCCCCGCGGGTGGGATAGAAGCGCAGCCGCAGGTTCTCCGCTCCACCCACGAAGCTCGAGACGGTGTCCAGAGCCACTCGGCCGTCCGTAGTCGCCGCGCCGCTCGCCGAAGGCGGGTATGCCACTCGCCCCACGCTACTCTTGCGCCCCCTCCCCGGCAGGCCGATTCTAGGACGTCCCCCGGCAACCGAGGCCGGCCCTGACCCAACACCAAACCCGCTTCGGTCGGAAGATTCGGAATACCCATCGACGGTTAGGATTCAGCGAGCGATGACCGACACCGGCCGCGTCGCCACCGCCCTTGCCGACCAGTACCACATCGAGCGTCAGCTCGGCGCGGGCGGTATGGCCACGGTGTATCTCGCCCGCGATCTCAAGCACGACCGCGAGGTCGCGCTCAAGGTGCTTCGCCCGGACTTGAGCGCCATCCTGGGCGCCGACCGGTTTCTGAACGAGATCCGGATCACCGCCCGCCTCGATCACCCCCACATCTTGACCCTGATTGATTCCGGCGCGAGCGAGGGTTTCCTCTGGTACGTGCTGCCCTATGTCCGGGGCGAGTCGCTGCGGGCCCGGCTCGGGCGCGAGAAACAGTTGGGGATCGAAGAGGCGCTTCGGATCGCGCGGCAGATTGCTGGAGCGCTCGACTACGCTCATCGCCAGGGCGTGATCCACCGGGACATCAAGCCGGAGAACATCCTGCTCTTCGAGGGAGAGGCGATGCTGACGGACTTCGGCATCGCCTTGGCGGTGAAAGAGGCGGGCGGAAGCCGGCTCACGGAGACCGGCCTGTCGCTCGGGACGCCGCAGTACATGAGTCCCGAGCAGGCGACCGGCGAGCGTCAGCCGGATGCCCGCTCCGATGTCTACTCTCTGGGAGCGGTGCTTTATGAAATGCTGGCCGGCGAGGCGCCGCATTCGGGAGCCACCGCGCAGGCGGTGATCGCCAAGCTGCTAACCGAGAAGCCCACCCGGCTCCGGACGGTACGGGATACCATCCCCGAGGCGCTCGATCAGGCGATGGCCAAGGCGCTGGCCAAAGTCCCGGCGGACCGGTTCCCGAGCGCGGGGGAATTTGCTCACGCCGTAACGGCCTCGATCTCGAGTGCCAGCCGCAGTGAAGGGGACGTCGGGCGGCGCACTCGCCGCTCGTTCGCGACGCTCGCGGTCGGGGCGGTCCTGGTCGGCGCGGGGGTGGTCGGGGCGGTCGCCTTGGCGCGGCGCAGCAGCTCGAGACTCCAACCCGTGGTCCTCGGCAAGGCCACTCAGGTGACCGCCGACGCGGGACTCGAGATCCATCCGGCCATCTCGCCCGACGGGAAGTTCGTCGCCTACGCCGCCGGCGGCTCGCAGCGCATGCGGATCTTCATTCGGCCGATCGGAGGAGGCCGGACTATTCCGCTCATGGACGACCCGGGCTCCATGCAGACCAATCCGCGCTGGTCTCCTGACGGCGCCAGCATCCTCTTCCTCGCCCGGGGTGGCGCCCTGGTAGCGCCGGCCTTGGGCGGGTCCGCCCGGCCGCTCGTTCCGGGCCGCCCGGATGCACCGGTGACCGTAGCGGACTGGTCCCCGGATGGAGGCCAGATCCTGTTCGTGCGGGGCGACTCGCTCCAGGTTCGTACCGTTGAGGACGGAGCGACCCGACTGCTCCTGGCGAATCAGTGGGCCGAGCAGGGCCTGGTCACGCTCACCGATCCCGGAGACTGGCTCCATTCGTGCGCCTGGTCCCCGACCGGCCGTGTCATCGCCTGCGTGTCCGGCAACTCCGATTTCGTCCGGGTCGGACGCCGGTTCGGAAACCTGGCGCCGAGTCAGGTTCTCCTGGTCCGCCTGGAGGGGGGTGCGCCTATACCGGTAACCGACGGGAGCACGCTCGGCCAGAGTCCCGCGTGGTCCTCCGCCGGCCGGTCGCTCTACTTCGTCTCCAACCACCAGGGCCCGCGCGATGTCTACGTCCTGCCCGTCACGGCCGCGGGCCGGCCCGGAGGGCAACCCATTCGCCTAACCACCGGGCTCGGCGCCCAATCCATCGGCCTCACGGCCGACGGGACCCGGCTCATCTATTCCGCCTACACCGCGCGAGCAAATGTCTGGACCCTGCCGATTCCGGCGAATGGGCCGGTCTCGACCGGCGGCGCCGTTCCGGTTACCTCCGGCACTCAGATCATCGAGTCGATCCGAGTCTCCCGAGACGGTCGCTGGCTGCTCTACGACTCCGACCTTCATGGCAATGCGGACATCTACCGCATCCCCCTGGCGGGCGGCGAACCGGAGCAGCTCACCAGTGATCCCAGCGATGAGTTTGCTCCCGATCTCTCACCGGATGGCCGGGCCTTCGCGTTTCACTCCTTCCGGACCGGAACCCGCGACATCGTGGTCCGCTCGCTGGACGGGGGCGCCGCCCAGCAGGTCACCTCGACTCCCTCCCATGAGAGCTTTCCGGTCTGGTCCCCCGACGGCACCGCGCTAGTGATCTTTGATCAGCCACCATTCAATGGTGCCTACATCGTTCGGCGCAGGCCGGACGGGGCGTGGGGCACGCCGACCCTCCTGGCCAAGGAGATGGACTTCCCATCCTGGTCCCCCGACGGCCGGCTGGTGCTCGGGACGACTACCTCTACCAAGGGAGCCGCCGTCATTCCGGCGGATGGTGGAAGCCCCCGTCTCGTGTACCAGCCGAGGTCCGGTTCGAGCGACCCGCCGGTGGAGCGGGCGGAGTGGAGCCGCGATGGGCGGACCATCTATTTCAAGAGCCTCGACCCTGAGGGAAGAGCGTCGTTCTGGGCGCTCCCGCCGTCCGGAGGACGGCCACGCCTCCTGGTGCGGTTCGACGATCCGACTCGCCCCTCGAGCCGGCCCGATTTTGCCACCGATGGCAGGCGGTTCTATTTCACGATCGAAGACCGCCAGAGCGACATCTGGGTTGCCGAGATCACCAAGCGATGAGCGAAGCCGCTGCCCTCGTCCCACCGGTGACCGTCAATGGCGAGCTCGTTACCTTAGGTGGAGGTAGCTGTCGGCGAACTGTTAGGCGAATGCGGCTCCGTATTCTGAGGAGGGTACCACGTCCGAATCACCATGAGGGCACGTTGGCCGCGATCTGGCACCTTAGAAGGGACGTGTCCGTATTGCCCCTCATGCGTCACGGCATGATCGACTCGATCTCCGGAATCTTCATGATGATCTGCTGGGCCAGACCCCGGTGTGGGGCGGGTTGCCGGTCAGCATTTCGTAGAGGAACCGCGCCTAACGAGTAGATGTCCGAACGATTCGACAGGCTCTTCTCCGCCGTCGCTTGTTCGGGGCTCATGTAGTGCGGCGTGCCCAGGCTCAACCCGGTCTCGGTCAGGCGCCCGCCGCCGGCGGTGGGCGTAATCGAGCGCGCTGGCCACCTCTCTTGCCAGCCGGATCGCGTCGTCGACCGGAAGCTGTTTCTCATGGGTGAGGCGGCCCCGCAGCGTTTCGCCCTCGACGTAGGCATCACGTAATAGAGGACGCCATCGGCCGCGCCCGATCACCGCGGCCAGCTCGGGGTGGAGGACCTTGATCGCCACCTTGCGCTCGTGCCGCGGATCATGGGCCAGGTAGACGGTGGCCATGCCGCCTTGCCCCAGCTCGCGGTCGAGCTGCTATCGGTCGGCGAGCACGGCGCCGAGCCGGGCGAGCATCTGGGTCATCGGCCCCATCGGTAAGATGAAAGAACCATCGCACCATCCGGGAGCGCCGACCAGCCGGTGCGTCACCTTGACATATTTAATGTAATATGGAAATATTGTAATATGCGCACCAGCTTCGATCTGCCGAACGACCTCTACCGCACCCTCAAGGCCCGCGCCGCCAGCAGCGGCCTCAAAGTGCGTGAGCTGGTCATCCGCTACTTGGAGCAGGGCCTGCAGCAGCCGGTTCGACGGCCCGGCCAGGCTCCTCGCCCGGTGCCGCCGGTGATGGTCCCGTCGAGCGGGCACGTCCTCCGTTCTCTCACCCGAAAGCAGGCAGCGCGATTGGACGAGGAGGAGGACCTGGCGAAGCATGGCCGATCTGCTTGACGCCAGCGTCTGGCTTCCGTTGTCAGCGGCGGGACATGTCCATCATGGGCGAGCCCGGGATTATTGGGCGAACCAATCGGGCGACCAGATCGCGTTCTGCCGGGTGACGGTGCTGGCGCTGCTGCGACACCTGACGAATCGCCGGATCATGGGACCCGATGTCCAGACCGCGGAACAGGCCTGGGGCATCTATGAACGCTGGCGCGAAGTACCCGACGTGCTCCATCTCTCCGAGCCCGACGGGGTCGATGCCCAGCTCGCCGAGTGGAGCGAGACGCTAAAGCTGGAATCGGGGCACTGGACCGATGCCTATCTGGCGGCCGTCGCGGTGTCAGGAGGGCATCGGCTGGTGACGTTCGATGCCGACTTCAAGCGGTATCCCAACCTCGAGTTCCTGCACCTGGAGAAGTGACCCTCGGTTGTCTCAGTCGTCGGTCTGCCTTCTCCACGGCTGCACCTTCTTTCCTAGTCGATTCACAGCCATTTCACCGCCCATCTCCTACAATGTGCATGCTGGGGCCCCAGAGGAGGGCACGCAGATGGCGTGGACCACGGCCTCTGGGGTGCGAGAACACCCCCGTGATGTCGAGGTGGGTCATGAAACGCCATATGCGGTTTCTGCTCCCGTGGGGCACGCTTCTGCTCCTCGTTGCCTGTCGGGACGACCAAACTACGGATCTGGGAACCGGTCCCACCGGGCCCGAGTTGCTGGTACAAGCCGCCGTGAGCCCTGTCGCTCAACTGGGGCAGATGCTGTTCGAGGATCAGAATCTGTCGGTCAATCGCAATCAGTCATGCCGCACCTGTCACGAACCGGCCCAGGGCTTTGCGGCGGCGCTCCGCGGGGTGCCGGTGCGGGGCTCGGTGGTGCAGGGATCGGTCGCCGGCCGCTTTGGGGATCGCAAGCCACCGACCTCGGCGTACGCGACCATGACCCCGCTGTTCAGCGGCGGAAGCAACCCGGTGGGCGGCATCTTCTGGGACGGCCGCGCGACCGGAGCCCTCCTTGGCAATCCCGCGGCCGATCAGGCCCTGGGTCCGTTCGTCAATCCGGCCGAGCAGGCATTGCCGGACATGGCGTGCCTGGCCCATCGGGTGAGGGAGTCGGCCTACCTTGGCGCCTACACGGCTGTGTGGGGAAACGCCATTACCTCGATCGTGTTCCCGGCCAATACCGCCACGATCTGCTCCACGCCTGCGATGGCTGCGGGAGAGCCGGTAGCACTGTCCCCGGCGGATCGAGTCAAAGCGCGCACCGAGTATTACAACATCGCGGGTTCGATCCAGCAGTTCGAGGCGACTCTGAACCGGTTCAGCGCCCGGGTCGACCTGGGCACGCTGACCACGCTCGAGGCGGCGGGCCGGAAGCTCTTCAGCGGGAAGGGCAAGTGCCACCAATGCCACGACAACAAGGGGAGCCAGCCGGTCTTTACCGATTTCCGGTTCCACAACATCGGCGTGCCCCGGAATCCGGCCAATCCGGTCTACAACTACCAGAACCTGGCGGTGTTCGACAAGGGTCTGGGGGGCTTCACCGGGCGAGCCACGCAGGTGGGTCAGTTCCGTACGCCCACGGTCAGGAACGTCGGACTGGGCGACAACCGCACCTACATGCACAATGGCGTGTTTGTCAGCCTGAGACAGGTCGTGGACTTCTACAACACCCGTGATGTGACCCGGGTCTGTACCGCGGCGGAGCTTCAGACACTGCTGCCGGCCCAGTACGGCCACTACGATCCCGATGGGGCGGGCCCGCTCACCCCGGCCGGCTGCTGGCCCCCACCGGAGTTCGGGAAGAACATGGACACCAAGCAGATGGGGAACCTGGGGCTCACGCTCCGTGAGGTGGATCTGATCGTCGCCTATATGATGGCGATGACTGACTTCTGAGAGTTGAGAGGGAAGCGCGCC
>DASWKS010000408.1:0-6765 GCA_036396495.1 Gemmatimonadales bacterium | reverse complement strand
GTGAACACGTATGGAGGCGGCCTCTCCCGGGTCATGCTCCCCGGAAAACTGGACCTGGATCTGCGTTATCACCGCTCGGATGGGGAGGACCTCACCCGCACTTCGACGCCGGGCACCCCGGACCTCGTCACCACGGCAAGGGACTATCCGCTGGTAGTCAGCGACTGGCAATCCCTTCTGGCCACCGTGCGGTACACCGTTTCGTCGAGGGTGCTGGTGAGCTTTGAATACCGATTCGAGGAATACGAGCAGGCGGACTTCGCGCTGGATGTCATGGCCCCGTTCATGGGGAACTTGGATCCAGCGTCGGCCGGGACGACGTGGCTGGGGGTGACGCGGCCCGACTTTCAGGCCCATTTGGCGTCCCTGATCTTCAGTCTTCGGCTCTAGCGCGGCCGGCTCTGAGACCAGGAGGGTCGAGGTGAGACGGCGTCACCGCCTACGGTCCGGACCTCCATATCGCGCACCTCCGGCTCCGGGTCGGAGATTGCGGGCGTGTTGTGGAATCAAAGGGATACGCCCGGTGTCACGCGCGCGACGGTCAACCCTCGATCGGACCGGACCCGTCGGCCTCCCAAGCGACGCGCACCCGCCTGGGACTGGCTACGGCCATGCGGAACCACGCCCCGGCCATGTACGACCAGGTCCGGGTGGAAAAGATCGAATGGCCGCGATTCGAGGCGGACGAGACGCGTAATCTCGCGGAGTATCTGAGAACGCTGAGTCGCCGCTAACCGGCGCCCCCTGCCTCTCCGCCCCCGCAGGGGCACCCTCCGAAGACCTTCATCTGCGTTTCAAGGCTCCTTGCAAATGAAGGCTCTTTAGTAGATACCAATGGGCAACAGATCGAGCGTCCTGAGCGTCGAGCGGAGCGGGTCGGACAGGGCCGGAGCCTGTCACGGACCGGCAGCGGACCTTCCCAGCGACGTGGTCGGGCGGATTCGGGTCGCGCTGGTGGGCCCGCCGAACGTGGGGAAGAGCGCGCTCTTCAATCGCCTGACCGGTCGCTACGTCACCGTCTCCAATTACCCCGGCACCTCCGTCGAGCTGAGCCGCGGGACCGGCCACCTCCATGGGAACGCCGTCGAGTTCCTGGATACGCCGGGGATGTACTCGCTGCTCTCCACCACCGAGGAAGAGCGGGTCGCGCGCCGCCTGGTGATGAATGGCGGTGCCGACGTCATCGTCCACGTGGTCGATGCCAAAGACCTCGCACGAATGCTCCCGCTCACCCTGCAGCTCCTGGAGCTGGGTCGGCCCCTGGTGCTCGCGCTGAACATGATGGATGAAGCCGAGCGAGCGGGCCTGCAGGTGGACGCCGCCGGATTGGCCGCGCGCCTCGGCGTCGAGGTGATGCCGGTCGTGGCGGTAGACGGACGGGGGGTCGAGCCGCTACGAAGGGCGATCGCTCGGGCGCCCTTCACTTCGGCCCCAGCACGGCCGCTCTACGGCAACGGTGTCGGGTCGGCCATCGCTGCTCTGCGGGATCGTCTAGCCGGGGAGTATCCGGTCGATCCGTTGGCGTACGCCGCGCTGGTCCTCCAGGGTGACCTCGACGCCGAGGCCGTGATCGGACGAGTGGAACGAGACGAGGGCAGGACAGCTCTGGCTCTGGCCCAGGAACTGGCCGCCGGGTTCGGCGCACCGGCCGCCTATCGGATCGCGGTGGAGCGCCAGCGGGCGGCGGAAGACCTGGCGGCGGGGTTGGTTCGCACCAACCGGGACCCCGGTCGAGCGTGGGGGGATCGTCTCGGCCGCTGGCTGGCTCGGCCGATCACCGGGATTCCCGCGCTCCTCCTGGTGCTCTACGTCGGTCTGTACCTCTTCGTGGGCCGGTTCGGGGCGGGAACGGTGGTCGACTGGCTCGAGGGGACGCTGTTCAACCAGCGGATCAACCCATTCTTGGAACGGCTGTTCGCGGGGATTCCGTGGGAGACGTGGCGCGCGCTGTTCGTGGGGGAGTACGGACTGCTCACCCTTGGGCTGCGCTATGCGGTGGCGATCATCCTGCCGATCGTGGGGACCTTCTTCCTCTTCTTCTCGGTGCTGGAGGACTCGGGATACTTCCCGCGCCTGGCGCTGCTGGTCGATCGGGTCTTCAAGCGATTGGGCCTCTCCGGCCGGGCCGTGATTCCGATGGTGCTGGGGTTCGCCTGCGACACCATGGCGACAATGGTGACCCGCACCCTGGAGACGCGCCGCGAGCGGGTGCTCGCAACCCTGTTGCTCGCGCTCGCTATCCCCTGCTCGGCCCAGCTCGGCGTGATCCTGGCAGTGCTCGCCGGCCACCCGCTCGCCTTCGGCGTGTGGGTCCTGGCGGTGCTGGGCAGTTTTCTCCTGGTGGGCGCACTCGCCCGCCGGGTGCTCCCCGGCCCGGACGCCAGCTTTCACATGGAGATCCCGCCACTCCGCTGGCCCCGGCCAGGCAACGTGCTGATCAAGACCTATACCCGGATGCAGTGGTACTTTCTCGAGGTCCTTCCGCTGTTTCTGCTGGCCAGCGTCCTGCTGTGGGCCGGTGAGCGCACAGGGATCTTCGGCCTCGTCGTGGGCGCGCTAGAGCCCGTCGTCGGCGCCCTCGGGCTCCCACCCGACACCGGGCAGATCTTCTTGTTCGGCTTCTTCCGGCGGGACTATGGCGCCGCCGGGCTGTTCGACTTGAATCGGCAGGGATTGCTGGATCCCGCGCAGCTGGCGGTCGCGGCGGTGACTCTGACGTTGTTCGTGCCCTGCATCGCCCAGTTCCTCATGATGGTCAAGGAGCGCGGTGTCGGCACCGCGCTCGGCATGCTCGCCTTCATCACACCCTTCGCCTTCGGCGTTGGAATGGTGGTGAACCTGCTGTTGGGGTGGCTGCGATGAGTGCCGAGCGCTCGAACACGATCGTCTGCGGGCTTTGCGCGCAGGAGTTCCCGGAAGATCGGGGCCAGCCCGCGTGCCGAGGTTGTCCCCTTGCGGCGGGTTGTCACTTCGTCCGTTGCCCCAGGTGCGGCTACGAGAATCCTCTTCCTCCGGCTTGGCTCAGCCGTCTGGCCCGATGGGTGGCGCCCGATGAGTCCCGGTGAGTGGCTGCGGAGGGGCCTGGCACCGCTGGTAGGCCGACGATGGGGCGCGGATTGCCCCGCCGGCTCCCCGGTGCCGGAGCCGGAACGCTGCGCCGCCCTCGACTGCGATTCGGTTCGGCTCACGATGCTGGCCGAGGGAGAACGGGGACGGGTGACCTGCCTCGAGGCCCCCGAGAGCACGGGGGCGAGGAAGCTCGCGGCGCTGGGGATTCTGCCGGGCGTCGGGGTCGTGTTGCTTCAGCGCACACCGGTGTTCGTCTTTCGCATGGGGCACGGGGAGTTCGCCCTCGATGCCGGGCTGGCCGCGCAGGTCCGGGTCCGGAGAGAATGACCGGACCCCGGAAGGGAAGCAGGTCTTCAAAGCGCCTTCATTGCCTCTTCAGGCCGGGATGGCGAAGCTCCATACCGAGGTGATGGGAACCTTTCAAGGAGAGGCAATGAAGACCCTTTGGTTGACCCTCGGCTTGCTGCTCGCGGCTTCCTCCGCCACGGCCCAGGCACCCGACGGCAAAGCCCTGTACGAAAAGAACTGCAGGATGTGCCATGGGGCGGACGGCACCCCACCGGCGGCCATGCTGAAGATGATGCCGACGCTCCCCACCTTGAACGCCAGCTTCATGGCGTCCCGCTCTGACGACTCCGTGGTCAAGGTGCTGACTTCCGGGACCGCGAAGATGAAGTCGTTCAAGGAGAAACTGACGCCCGAGGAGATGGCGGCGGTGGCGAAGTACCTGCGCGAGCTGGGTAAGAAGGCGGGAGACTCGTAGTCGCTCCGCTCGTTGCGTGCCGGGTTCCTCGGCGGTCTCCTACCGGGGAACGGCGGTGCCGTGACACGCCCTGCACAGCGACGGGTTCTTGCGTCGCATCCGCTCGGCGTCGAAGCCGGGCCCATGCGGGTTGAAGCGGAACCCGCCGCCGACGGCGGAATGACAACTCGTGCAGTCCCGCTCAGCGTGGCACGAAGCGCACGACTCGAGTTGCTGTCGCGCGGCTTGACCATGGCCGACCAGAAAGGCGCGCTTCGCGTCGTGGAACCCACCCGGACCGAGCCGGCGTAGCGCCGTGAGTCCCGCCTCCTGGTGGCAGCTCTGGCAGAACTGGGCGGGGTTGTGGCAGTCGCTGCAGTTGGCCTCCCGGGCGTAGGCTGAGCTGGGATGCCGAGCCAGGAAACCGTCTGGATGGTAGCCGGATCCGCGACCGGGCGAGGGACGGTGGCAGTCGAGGCAGTCCTGTCGAACGTGACAGCCCTCGCAGCTCGACGGACGGGCGCCGGCATCGGGCCCATGCCGGTCCGAGAACTCCCACGTATGGCTCTCGGGAGCGGCCCGCTCGAGCCGGACCCCTGGCCCGCGTCCTGGACCCCGCCGCGCCAGCCGGGCGACTGCCTTCGAGATGGACCCGACATGACAGGTCACGCAACTCTCCTGGGCGTGGCACGCCGCGCATGAGGCACGGGAGCGGCTCGCCTCCCGACCGTGCACCCCCACCCAATCGGCCCGCTGGTGCGTCGACGGCGCGGGAAGCTCCGTCTCGATGGCGAGCGACCGTTCGTCCGGCGCGAGGGCCTGGATGGCAGGAACCTCGGGGGCATTCACGTGGCAGGTGATACAGAAGTCGCGCGCGTGACAGGTCGCGCAACTCGCGGCGACGGTGAAGCGTCCGGCTTCGATCGGCACCTTCGCCAAATCGGCGTGCCCGGTGAGCGCGAAACCAGGCCGTTGGTGCGAGGGTGGCTCCGGGAATCCGGCCACTTGCTGCCGACTCAGCGACGGGGCTTCAGCGAGCGGGAAATGACAGCGCGCACACGCAGTGTCGGCGACGCCAAGGTGCTCGGACCCGAGCTGATGGCACTCGAGGCAGCGGCCCACGACCGCGTGTTGCACCGCCATTCGTTCCGCGCCGGCCACGGCGTGACACTCGACGCACTGCCGCCGCAGTTCCGAATGGGCGGCGTCCCTGGCCGCCGCCGATCTGCCATGCACGACGTGACCGAACCGGAGGTTGCTGGCCCGCGGCCCGGACCGCGGCTGCCAGTCCACCCTCTCCTTGATCGCTCCATCGTGACAGGCGACACAGGAAGCCGGTTGTGGCCAGATCGCAGCGCTGGTGTCCACCATCCCGGCGTGGCAGGTTGTGCAGAGCGGGAAGAGGTTGGCGTGCCTCTGGTGCGGGAAGCGATCCTGGTCTTCGCCGCGGTGTCCTGGCGAGGCCAACGCGACCATGGCGGTGACCGTTGCGGCCGAGATCAGCAGGAGCCTGACTGCGCGGCGGCTCACGGCCGCCTCCGGCGAGCGGGCGGCAATGGAGATCGATCCGCACTGGATCCGAAGACCAGGGTCGCTCCGCCCCGAAGCCGAAGTTGATCGAAGGCCGTCGCGGCCGCGTCCGGTCGGTTCCGGTCTTCAGCGAACCAGGCGGCGTCCGCCCAGATCCTCCAGTGGTCGTCCACCCGCCAGTCGCCGCGGCCACCGATCCACGCGGTCTCCGCATCATAGAAGCGCAGCTCGAGAGGCCGCTCCAGGGTCCCACCGTAGGCGCTGAGCGCGAGCCCGGCGGTGGGCTGGAACGTCACCATGGCGTCGACGTACCGCGAGGAGGCGCCCGGCCCAAAGTCGGCGAGGTAGGCGCCGTCGACCGACCATTTCGGATGCAGAGCGGCCGTTGCGCCCAGGCTGAGACGCCACCCGCGGTCCTCCACGTCCACCAAAGGAGTCGAAACCTCGGCGTCCTCGTACCAGTAGCGCTCGCCGCGTCCGTGCACGGCGAGCCAGTCGGTCAGCTGAACTTGCGCGGAGCCGTGTACCGCGTTGTACGGCGCGGGGCTGAAGGCTCCCCAGAGCGTCCAGAGGCTGAAATAAGGTCGATGACGGCGCCCGCCGGCCGTCACCGTGAGCCGAGGATGCAGATAGGTGACCCCGAGGTCCGCGTTCCCGATATGGCCTTCCGCCAGGTTGTAGTCGAGGCCTCCGGTCGCCCGCAGGAAGCGCCAGGGGTGTACGCCCAGGGAGAGGGCAGTCCGCTCCGAGACGTAGTCACCGGTCTCCTGTTCCACCTCACGCCGGTATTCCGCGCGTACATCGATCGGGCCGGGCAGCCACGCCAGCTCGGCGCCGGCCACCAGCTGACGCTCTCGTGGTCGCCACTCGTCGAGCGGGTTGAGCACCGGACTGGTGATCGGGACTACTGCGGCCTGGCCGAGCCCCCAGCCGCCGAACCCGGTCGCTTCCAGGTCGTAGTCGTTCCAGCGGACCCGCAGCCAGGCGCCGTCGAATCCGATCGGCTCGAGGCGCGATATGGCGAGCAGGCGGCCACCGCGAGCCGTGAGCCAGTCGCGGCCGTACTCGAGGTATCCCTCGAGCAGCTGGCCCGTCGGATCAGCGCCGGGCCAGGCGTCGGCTTCGCCGAGGTCGGCCACCAGCCGCCCGGTTGCATGCAGCGTCAGACCGGGAAGCCCGAGGCCCCAGAGCACCAGAGAGGCCGTCGCGGAGACCGGGACTCCCTGTAGCTCGGGGCCGGGCCGGAAGTAGAAGCAGAATGTCCCGCCGGTGCAGCGCACCGCGATGCCGGAAGTGGTCACGAAGCCGCCGGTCGGGCCCACGACCACCTCGCTGACCGGAACGCTGTCAGGGGTGAGACCCCGATAGGAAACCGCTTGGGCCCGCGTATCCAGCCGGAGCCGATAGCCTTGGGCAGCTCCTCG
>DASWKS010000407.1:0-1868 GCA_036396495.1 Gemmatimonadales bacterium | reverse complement strand
ACGACAGCCGCGCTGTCGGTGAGTCCTCGGCAAAACGCCAGAACCACCACCCGGCCGAGCTCCGCCCGGAGCGTAAATGGTTGATCAACCGGCCCCGGACCTTCGCGAGTGAAGTAGGGCAAAGAAATTGCCGGAGCTTCGCTCCCCGGTGATGGATCGCCCAGGAGGCGGGCCTTAACTGGTTCCTGGGCGGGCAGGCGGGCGGGCGGGCTGGCGGACAAGACCACCAGGCTCACTAACCACCGGACCGCCCGACCGACCGCCCGCCTGTCCGCCCTCATCGTCCCACCACCTTTCGCAATGCGGCGTCAAGGTCCTGATCGGCCCCGACACCGGTATAGGCCACCTTGCCCTTGGCGTCGATGATTGCAATGAACGAGGTGCTGGGTACGTCGTAGGCCCGCACCGCAACCCCCCGATTGTCCCACAACACCCGAAAGGCCGGCTTGTGCTCTGCCACCCAGCGCCGCACCCGCTCGACCTTCTGGTTCACCGTCACGTTGACGCCGATGAATTCGACCTCGGCACCGTAGCGCTCGGCTGCGGCCCGTACCTTGGGGTCGAGCCGCTCGCACAGCTCGCACCAGGTCGCCCAGAACTGGATCAGCGCTGGCTTCTTGCCAATGAAATCGCTGAACGCCACCGGCTTGCCGTCGAGATCGTTGATCGTGACCGCGGGCGCGGGCGAGCCGACGGCGAGGCCTCCCTGGACGGCCAGACGGCCGGACGGCCAGACGGCCGGACCCACCGGCTGACCGACGGACGTCAGGTTCGAGGCTAAGGCCTGTGAGACAAGTACTGCGATCCAAAACATACGGCGCCCCCGGAGTGCAACCCGTCCGTCCGACCGTCCGGCCGTCCGGCCGTCCGCTAGAAGACCTGCCCCATCTTGATAAAGTAGTACTCGGCCATCGCCAGCATGAGCACACCCGCGGTGTTCTTCACCCACCCGGTCCATCGGCCGGCGCGAGGTAGGGTGGCGAGGGTTCCGGAAAAGAGGCCGATCGCGATCAGCAAGGCGGTCATGCCGAGGGAAAAGACGAACAAATAGACGAAGCCCCACACCCCGCTCTGGGTGCTGCCCACCCAGGTGAGCACCGCGGCGAAGGCCGGTGCCCCGCAGGGAGCGGCCACCAGGCCGGAGGTGGCCCCCATGAGGAACACGCCCCCGGGCGACTGTCCGCCGACCCGCCCCGCCCACTGCAACATTCGCTCGGGTGCCGCGATCGGGATCACGCCCAGCATGGCCAGCCCGGCCAGCAGCAGCAGGTTCCCGAACGCGAAGTAGGCCCAGGGATTGGAGCTGATGGTTCCGAAGAGCGATCCGGTGAGTCCCGCGATCAGACCCAGCAGCGCGTACACCAGGGCGAGACCCACGGCGTATAAGAGCGTGAATACCACGGTGGCGCGGCGCGAGCGTCCCGCCGCTCCCGCGCCCCCCAGGATTCCCGCCGTGATGGGAATCATCGGATAGACGCAGGGTGTAAGACTGGTCACCAGACCGGCACCGAACAGAACCGGCAGGGCGGTCAGGGGCTGGTCCAGGAGGCCGGGTTCCACTTCAACTTCCCGTGATGACGGACGGACGGGCGGACGGACGGACGGGCGGGCCGGCGGGCTGGGCCGGGTAATGCTCGTCCACATACATCTCAAGGATCGCGAGGAACTCCTTCACGATGCCTTCGCCGCGCAGGGTCGAATGGAGCCGGCCATCCACATAGACCGGGGCCACCGGTTCCTCGAAGGTGCCCGGTAGCGAGATACCAATGTGGGCGTGCTTGGACTCGCCCGGCCCGTTGACCACGCAGCCCATCACCGCCACGCGCAGTTCCTCGACGCCAGGGTAGCGCGCGCGCCACACCGGCATT
>DASWKS010000406.1:0-6313 GCA_036396495.1 Gemmatimonadales bacterium | reverse complement strand
AGAGGAGGAGGTGCATGGGTCACTCCGAGGCATGGGTCGGGAACGTGATGGCTGCCGGAAGATGGTATGGCGGAACGAGGGCGGGTGGTAGGTGCACACGTGGCATTTCACAGGCTTCGAACACGATCCTTCGTCTGCATCGCTGACCCTTGACCAAATGCGGCCGTTGGTTGCTGCCGGTTTTCGATAACACGCACCCGGAGGGGAGCGGGTGATCCTCTCGCATTCCACAACAGTGGTCCGCGCTGCTCGACAGGTCCGGGCAGATGGGCGAGATCGACCGGGTGTGCAGGGCCTATCCGCACCTGGCCGACGATCAGTTCGTCGAGGAGCGTCTGGACGGTTGGCCTACGCTGACAAATCCGACGTGAAAACTGCAATCCAGATTACGCGGATTACGCGGATGACAGCCCTCAATCCTATGTGTTGTTGTTGTTGCTGCTGCTGTGACAATCCGTGTCATCCGCGTCATCCGTGTCATCGGTGGATGCTTCTTAGGTTCTAGAGCGCTGAGGAGCCGAAGCGTCTCAGGTTGCCGGAATCCAGCAGCTCGCGCTCTGCCGGGGTCAGATCCAGGAGATCCAGCTTGCAGACGCTCGCTTCGGGTAATCGCATTGGCATTCCGCTCCCGAAGGCAAATCGCTCCACTCCGACAGTGTGAAGCAGCTGTGCCAGGTGGTCCTCCGGTGGTCCCCAGATCCAGCAGATATCCCACAGGATCCGCTCGGCCTCGGCCGGGGTGGCGCCGAAATGCACCTCTTCCACGAACTCCCGATCGGCGTGGGTGACGATGAGCCTGACCTTGGGGTCGGATCTAATCAGCGAACGCACCGCCGACGGCGGCAGGACTTCGGCGCGGTCGTGGGGATGGCGCTGCCGTCCATCTTCCAGCCGGACCGCGAGCAACAAGGGCAATCCCCGGTCTCCGCATGCCGCGGCTAAGGCGCGCATCGCGTGTCCCGCCGGCGGAAGGCTGTAGAACGTCGGGTCGGCGCGCACGCAGGGCGCGTGGCGCTCGGCCGCCTCAGCCAGGGCTCGGGGCCAGCCGGGCAGCTCGGGGTGCAGGGCGGGAACAGGACGGAGGCGGGGATGCTGATCCGCCGTCTGGTAGAGGCTGGCGTTGCCCTCCATCGGGTCCCGCCAGAAAATGGCCGACAGGTGGGACACCCAGGCTTCCTGGATGGCGACGCGATCCATCGCCTGGAGCAGGCCACTCGGGGTCGTGTCCGGGTGGCTCCGGAAGGGGTATGGTCCCAGGAACGCGTTCACATCGATCCGCATGATCAGTCCCTGACGAAACTGCCGGGCGGGAAGATCGCCGCGGCATTGCGCCAGGCGATCCGCTCCACCTGATCGGAGGGCAGCAGCTGCTCGAGATAGCGCAGTTTGGCCCAACCGGTATCGAGAGTGATGTCCGCACCCCAGAGAAGACGGCCGACACCGACCGACCGCAGGCACGCCTCCAGCATGCCACCGTCGACTCCGCTGCCGGACAAATCGACGAAGATGTTCGGCCGCTCGCGCACGGCTTGGAGCGAGTGGATCCAGTCTCCCCCACCGGCGATGTGGGCCAGGATGAACGGCACCTCGGGATGACGCTCAGCCAGCTCACCCAGCTCGACCGCATCCGACGCCTCCTGCCCTCGCCATTCGTGGCGCCGATGCTGCCAGATGTGATGCAGGATGGGCGCACTTCTCCGCCGGGCGGTCTCGCATACTGGATCCAGCAATGGGTCATTCGCCCGACGACTGGCGGCGAGCTTCACGCCGATCATCCCCGCGTCCAGACACCGGTGAATCTCGGCCAGCGCCTGCTCGGTGTAATTCGGGTTGACACAGACGTAACCGCGGATCCGGGAAGCATGATTCCGCATGAGCTGCAGCAGCGCGTCGTTCCCCGAGATCACATCGGCCGGAGAGGGGAAATACGTGGGCGAGGTCCTGCCCCAGCTCCCCAGGATGGAGGCGACATGCCAGGTGATCCCGATCCGCTCCCCCGCCCGGAGCCGGCTGGCGTTGAGCTCGGCCCAGTCCGAGCGGGTGCAGCCGGCGTGGTAGAAGTGGGCGTGGACATCGATGAGCACGGTGGCGCTTCCCGGGTCAGTCGTCCGTCGTCAGAACTTCTTCCAGCGTGTCCAGGGCGAACTTCAGGGCCGACTCGTCGTGCGCCAATGATACGAAGTTGTACGCCGTCCGCTTGAACAGCAGGCCCCGCCGGGCGCAGTCCTGCGCCACCCGCTGGCTGAACTCTTCGTCGCGATAGCGCAGGTAACACATTTCGGGAATGCCGCCCACGCCGGCAATGTGACGCGGGAATCGCTCCGCCAGCCGTTTCAGCCCTGCCAACAGGATGCTGCCGAGGCGGTCGAGCCGCTCGGGCAGATTCTGATCCCGGACCACCCGTAGGGTGGCGCGCGCGGCCGCGAACGAGACGAACTCGGTCGCCATGGTGGACGAGATCCAGGTCCGGCTCACCAGCTGCATGATCCGGCTGGAGCCACCGACAGCCGCCAGGGGAAACCCATTCGCGAGCGCCTTTCCCAGGACCACCAAGTCGGGCTCTCCGCCCCAGCGGGCCGCGGCGCCGCTCAGCCCGACTCGAAAGGCGGTCTTGATCTCGTCGAAGACCAACACGGCGCCGACCCGGCGGGTTTCCTCCCGCACGGCTCGGAGCCAGTCCCCACTGGGCGGTGCTTCGACGACCGGCTCCATCACGACACAGGCCAGGGTATCTCCCGCCCGCCGGATGAGCTCGACGGTGCCCTCGACATCGTTGAAGGGGAGGACGCCATAGAGAGCACGGACCGGGGCCGGTACCCCGGCGTTGTCGCTGCACCAGTCGAGCCAGCCATGGTACCCGCAACCCAGGACCTGGTCCCGTCCGGTCGCGACCCGGGCCAATCGCACGGCGGCGGCGACGGCCTCGGCGCCGGTCTTCAGGAACCGGATCTCCTCGATCATCGGGATCATTGCGCCGAGCTCGGCCGCGAGCTCGGCTTCGTCGATGGGCGACACCGGTCCGATCGCCCCCCGTTGGACCGCGTCGATCACGGCCCGGTTCACCTCGGGGTGGCCGTAACCCAGCGCCACCGAGCCCAGCGCCATGATGTAATCGAGATACTCCTTGCCGTTCGCATCCTGCACCCGGCAACCGGAGCTCTGGACCATCCGGAGCGGCAGGCCCGGCTCGCTCTCGCCGAAGAGGGCCTCCGGGCGCTTGCTTCCGGTGGACGTGAAGCCGGCGACCTTCACCAGACCCTCACGCCTTCTCGAGCCCAGGTGAAGGGCAGCACGGTCGCCCCGGCATCCCGCGCGGACTGTTCGGCGACCCCGCGATCCCCTTCGAGGATGAAAAACATCGATCCGCCGGCACCGGCGCCGGCCGCTTTGCCACCCAGCGCACCGGCCCGGCTCATGGCGCTCTCGAGCCGCGCCATCGTCTCGGTGCGCATGCTGGGATCCAGCCGCTGCTGCTGCCGCCAGTTCTCGTCCAGGAGCGCGGCCACCCGGTTCAGGTCGTGCCGCTGCAGCGCCTCCCCCATCTGCCGGGCCAGCTCGGCCAGGGTGCGAAGCGCGTCGGCCACGCCCCCGTCGCCCTGACGGTAACGACTCATGACCCGGGAAATCGTGTTCGAGGAGACCCGTGAGGTGCCGGTGTAGCAGACCAGAGTGCGCCGTTCCAGCTCGGCCATGAACTCCGGCGCGAGATGCAGCGGCCTCACCTGGACCGCCCCACCCTCGAAGGCAAGCTGATGAAATCCTCCCAGGGCTGCGGCGTACTGATCCTGCTTCCCGCCGGGAAGAGCGGCATCGATGGTCTCGAGCTGCCAGGCTTCCTCGGCCAGCTCGACCCCGGACCGGAGTCTTCCCTGGGCCGCGTCCAGCGCGGCGACCAGCGCCACGTCGAGGGCACCCGAGCTGCCCAACCCGGAGCCGGGGGGAACCTCGGAGCGGGTGCGCACGTCGGCCGGACCGATGCCGGAACGACGCAGGGCCGCTTTGAGCAGATCGAGTTTTCCATTTCGCGCCAGCGCGTCCGGGCCACTGGTCTCGAGCGCCTGATCCAGGTCCTCGGAGACCAACCGGTAGGTATCGCCGCCCGGCCGCACCACCGCGTGGGCTCGCAGCTCGACGGCTGCGTTGACCACCGCGCCTCGTTCCTCTCGACAGAAGGGTGCCACATCGGTCCAACCGCCGGCGAAATCGAGCCGGACCGGAGCGGATGCATGAAATACCGGCGCGCTGCTATCGGTCATTCACCCACCAGTGCGACAGCGTCACCAGCTCGCCTCGCAGATCCATGTGGACTCCCTGTACCCGGCGGTTGATGCCCTGCACTCCACGGGCATGATACAGGAACAAGGCCGGCAACGAGTCGGTGAAGAGCCGAATCCGGGTCGCGCGGTCCGCTCCCGCGCCCAAACCGGTCAGTTCGAGCAGCGGAGCCAGGTGCCCCAGACCGAGATCGCCGGACACGCCCATCACCGCTGCCTCGAAGTTGTGGGAGGCTCCCTGGATCCGGTCGAGGTAGGTCGAGAGCTCCAGTTGCCGGATCTCGGCCCGGATGCCGACCAGCGCCATCTGAGCCTGCAGCATCTGCTCCAGCGCGGCTTCGCCGCTTCCGACCGTGAGCAGCTCGAAGCGCAGGGACTGCTCTCCCAGCAGGGGAATCGCGCGGCCGGGAGCGAACAGAGCCGGCTTGAGGGAATCTGGCGCCAGGGGCGGCGGCAGCGGGCCATCGGCGGGGGTACCGAAGCCGAAGAGCGCGCCGTCAACGATGGCGCGCCGATCGATCACCAGCGAGAGTGCCCGCCTAACCAGAGGGCGATCGAAGGGCGGGCGCCTGAGGTTCAGGACGAGTGCGTAGGTGAAAAGCAGCGGGTAGTCCAGCACGCGCAGGTTCGGGTCTCGCCGCACGAAATCGGCGTGCCCCGGATGGATCCCCGCCAGGTCCAGCTCGCCCGAGGTCAAGGCCGCGAGCTTGGTGGTCGGCTCGTCGACCACCGCGATGACGAAACGCGCCAGGCGAGGCGGGCCACCCAGCTCGGCCGGGAACTCGGGATTGGCTTCGAACACCCAGCGTCGGTTGGGCTGGTGGGCCACGAACCGGAACGGACCGTTCCCGACCGGCCGCCGGTTCCATTGGGCTCGGCGCAGCTCGTTCCGCGGGACGGTATCGAGCAGGTGCTCGGGAAGAATCGCCAGATCGGTCAGGACGTCGGGAATGCCGGATTGCCGGCCGGCGAACTGCAGCACCAAGGTCGTGTCGTCGTCCGGCTCGATCGCCGTCAGCCCGGCCAGATCCAGTTGCCGCGGGTATCCGGTCGCGGGATCCCGCGCCGCCTCCAGCGTCCAGGCCACGTCGTAGGCCGTGGTACGCACCCCGTCATGCCACCGAAGTTCGGGGTACAACCGGAGGGTCAGCCTGGTGCTGTCGGCCGACCATTCCCAGCTGCGGGCCAGATAGGGCTCGGGCACCAGCAGGCTGTCGTAACGGATCAGAGTGACCAGCAGGGCGTAGCGCTGAACCTGGCGGGCCAGGGGATGCACGGTGAGCAACGGGTTGGGACTCTGGAGGTCGGCACCCGACGCAAGAATCACCGTGTTTCCCCGACGGCCGGCGACCGGGCCACAGGCGAAGGCGAGCAGCGCCAGGACGGCGAGCGACCGATGCACGCCCGGATACGGGCTAGGGTTGCATCACCGCCCAGACGGGACGGTGGTCACTGGGAATCGGCTTCTCCACCACGGTTCCCGCGACCGGTCGCAGGTCGAGGCCGCGGATGAACACGTGGTCCAGCGCCATGATCCATGCGGTCCGGCCGATCCGCTGGGTCACCCACTCGTAGCCGGCGTCCACCAGCAAGCCTCCCACCCTGGAGCTGTTGAAATCGCCGGCGATGAGCACCGGATCGGGGCTGCCGGCGGCATCCTGAATGACGGCCCTGACCTGATCCTCAATCCCGCGGTGGCCGATCTCGAAGGGGGTGGCGAGGTGGAGGGAGTAGACTCTGATCCGCTGCTCCCGAACCTTGACGGTCGCCACCACCGCCGCGCGCGCGGTCCCCCCGATTCGACCCAGGTGAGGGAGCACCACCTTCCGGTCTTCCAGCAGCGGCCAGCGTGACAGAATGGCATTCCCCACGTGATGTCGGACCCTGGGATGCACCATGGCAGGGTAATAGACGTATCCACTGCCCAGACGCGCGGCGATGGTTTCCACAGCGGTCTCGTGCATCTCCTGCAACAGGACGATGTCGGCCTCGCGCAGCCTGGGGTGGGTGGCGAGGATCTCGGCCGCAGCCTCGGGCTG
>DASWKS010000405.1:0-18858 GCA_036396495.1 Gemmatimonadales bacterium | reverse complement strand
GAAGAATTCCTCGCTTCGGATAACGAGAAAGTCCGGGCCTTCCTCGAGCGGGACTTCGACAACCGGCCTGCGGCGGCCTGAGCGCGCATGGATCTGCACTATCGCCAGGAAATCACCGTTGGTGCGCTGGTCCTCGTCGGCGTGGCGGTCTTCGTGCTGGGCTCGATGTGGCTCTCGGGCCGGGAGCTCGACACCCGGAACCGGCCGGTGCTGGTCGAGTTCACCGACGTCGGTAACCTGAAGCAGGGGAACCCGGTGAAGGTGTCCGGGGTCCAGTTGGGGTCGGTGCAGAAGATCGAGTTTGTGGATGTCGGACGGGTGCTGGTGACGTTGAGCGTCGATCCCCGGATCCAGCCCCGGACCGATGCGGCGGTGCAGATCGGGTCCATCGGACTCATCGGCGACGTGGTGATTCTGTTCCATCCCGGCCAGGCGGCCGAACCGCTGCCGCCCGGGGGGGTGCTCAAGGGGACCGCGGCCAGCGGCTTCATGGATCTGGGCGCGTCCCTGGGCGACGAAGCGCGATTGACCATGACCGCCTTTCGGGAGCTCGCCAACAAACAGCTGGCCGATGACATCCACAAGACCCTCACCAGCCTGCAACGGCTGGCGGATGCCTACTCCAATACCCGCACCGGGCCGGTGGCGGAGATTACCGCGACCATGACCGCGCTCCAGGGACTGAGCGCCAGAATTGATACCGCCTTACAGGGTCCCGCCCTCGAGCGGGCCCTCACCGGCATGGATTCCGTTTCAATGAAGGTGGGTCGCCTCACCGATCAATTCGCCGGCACCGGCGCCCGGCTGGATTCCCTCCTGATCAGGATCAATCGGGGCGAAGGTACCCTGGGCCGAATCGCGACCGACACGATCCTGTACTCGCAACTGACCGCGCTCAGCGCGTCGCTCAAGGCCTTTGTGGACGACCTGCGAAAGAACCCCGGCAAGATCACGGTTCAATTCAGGATCTTCTAATCGGGTCTTCCGACTTATTTTTGGCCCACCATGCTGAGCGTGACGTTTCTGGGAACGGCCGCGGCCTGTCCCACGGTCGACCGCAATGTCTCGGCCCTCGCGGTGCAGCGCGAAGGCGAGACCCTGCTGTTCGATTGCGGGGAAGGGACCCAACGCCAGATGATGCGCTACGGCGTGGGCTTCTCCTTTCGCGAAATCTTCCTGACCCACTACCACTCCGACCACATCCTGGGAGTGACCGGTCTGCTCCGGACCCTGGGACTGCAGGACCGGCAGGAGAGCATCACCATCTACGGCCCCCGGCCCGCCGCCCGGATCGTCGGCGCTCTCATCGGCGTGGGGATCGAGCGCACCCGGTTCCCGGTCGAGATCGTGGAACTGCTGCCGGGTGACCGGCTCCGCCGGGCGGAGTACGACCTGGCGGTCTTCCAGACCGATCACCGGCCCGACACCGTCGGATACGCGCTCGTCGAGCACATTCGAAAGGGCCGCTTCAACCCGGAGCGGGCTCGCGAGCTGGGCATCCCCGAAGGACCGCTCTGGGGCAAGGTCCACCGGGGCGAAGCGGTGACGCTGCCGGACGGCCGCACCCTGGGGCCGGAAGAGCTGGTGGGTCCGCCCCGGCCGGGGCGCACCCTGGTGTATTCCGGAGACACCCGGCCCAGTCCCCGTGTCATCGAGCTGGCCCACGGTGCCGACCTGCTCATTCACGAGGCGACCTTCGGCGAGGACGAGAGCCAGCGCGCCCAGGAGACCGGCCACAGTACTGCCCGAGAAGCCGCCGAGGTGGCCCGGATGGCCCGGGTACGGCGGCTGGTACTCACCCACATCAGTGCCCGCTACACCCGCGAAGCACCCGAGTTGTTGGAGGAAGCAAAAACCGTGTTTCCGGAGACGGTGGTGGCGCGGGACGGGATGGTGGTGGAAGTGCCATACATCTAGTCGAAGGGGTCGAAATCGGTCGAAGACGGTCGAAGGCGGTCGAAGCCGGCCGGGGTGCTACCGTCTTCGACTGTCTTCGACTGTCTTCGACCGCCTTCGACCGGGGTTAACGATCCCAGGATGAAGCCAGCAGCTCCGCCACCAGGTCTTCGTTGGTCCGGTCCGCCGCCTCGGCGGCAAAGTTCGCCACTACCCGGTGCCGCAGCACCGACATCGCGACGGTGCGCACGTCGTCCAGATCGGCCATGGGCCGGCCGTCCAGGGCGGCGCGGGCCTTGGCGCCGATCACCAGATACTGCGAAGCCCGCGGTCCGGCTCCCCACTCCACGTACTGCCTGATGAATTCGGGGGATTCCGCATCACCGGGGCGGGTCATCCGCACCAGTTTCACCGCCGCGCGAATCAGTCCCTTGGAAACCGGAATCCGGCGAACCAGGTCCTGCAGCCCGTGCAGCGTCTGCGCATCCAGCACCGAGCGGATGTGCACCCGGATTGCCCCGGTGGTCTGCTCCACGATCATCTCTTCGTCATCGCGGGTGGGATAGCCCACCCGGAGCTCCAGCATGAAGCGATCGAGCTGGGCCTCGGGAAGAGGGTAGGTCCCCTCCTGCTCGATCGGATTCTGGGTCGCCAGGACAAAGAACGGATCCGGCAGGCGGTAGGTCCGGCCTGCGGCGGTAACCTGATGCTCCTGCATGGCCTGGAGCAGTGCGGCCTGGGTCTTGGGGGGAGTCCGGTTGATTTCGTCCGCCAGCACTACGTGGGCGAAAACCGGCCCGTGGATGAACCGGAACATCCGCTTCCCGGTGGCGGGATCCTCTTCCACGATCTCCGTGCCGGTGATGTCACCCGGCATCAGATCGGGGGTGAACTGAATCCGGCTGAACGAAAGATCGAGCGCCTCCGCGACGGTCTGTACCAGGAGAGTCTTGGCCAGACCCGGGACCCCCACCAGCAAAGCGTGCCCCGCGCCAAGCAGGGCGGTCAGCACCCCGTCGACGACGTCCTGCTGGCCGACGATTCGCTGGCTGACTTGCCCCCGGAGATCGCGGACCGCGGTCGCCAGGCGGGCCAGTTGTTGAACGTCGTCGGGTTGGGTCGTCGTGGTGGTCATTTCACCGGTCGAAGCGGGCAGAAGGGGGTCGAAGGCGGTCGAAGGCCGGTCGAAGGGGTCGAAGCCTGCTGCTGGCCAAACGACTTCCTACGCTGTCGCAAAGTAGCCCACTTCCGTACGCCAGAGGTAGGGTAATGTTTGCTTGCGAAATATTTCACAAGCGCATAGGTTTTGGGCGCCATGAGCAATCCAGGACCCCGGGGACCCGATAAAGGCCTGGCTCTGGGACAGAAGTACTTCGCGGCCGGTCTCCGGTTCGCCGGTGGGATAGTGCTCTTCACCCTGGGCGGCTTCGGGCTGGATCGGTGGCTGAATACGATCCCGCTTTTCACCATCGCGGGCACCCTGGCTGGGGGGACGCTGAGCTTCCTGAGTGTGTACCGGCAGCTGGTTCAGGACAAGGATGTGGATGCCGATGGGCCCGCCAAGCGGTGAGCGGTTCGTGATCGGTCGTCCGACCGGGCGGTGGATGGGCGTTCCGCTGGTGATTCTGGCCGCCCTGATCGCGGGTGGGTTTTCCGGCTGGCCGGGCGCGTTTGCCGCCGGCGGGTTCGGGTTGCTGGCGAGCCTGATTCAGCTCGCCGCCGGTCACCTGATGGCGGGACAGCGGGAGGCGTCGCTGCAGCAATTCCTGAAGCGGTGCGGGGCTGGTATGGGGCTCAGGCTGCTGGGCGTCGTGATCGTCGGGGTGGTGGTCTGGCTGGAACCCGAGGCCCTGCCTCCGGTGCCGGCCGCGCTGGGATACATCGGCGTGCTCATTCCTCTGCTCTTCCTCGAGGCGAGACGGATCTGATGGCGCAGGGACCCGAAGTCGACGTGGGCGAAATCGTCCTCCACCACACCGCGGACAGCTATTCGTTCGGGCTGGAGGGGATCTTCCACAACCGGCTGGTGCTGCATTGGGAGAAGTGGCCCGACCTCCACCTGGGCCCCCTGACGCTCAACCTCACGCCCACCAAGCACGTCGTCTTCATGATCCTGGCGGCGGTCTTGGTCTTTCTCACCCTCTGGATCGCCGGGCGGAGTCTCAAGAGACAGCGGGCCGGCGAAGTGGCGCCTAAGGGGTTCGCGGCGGCCATCGAAGGCCTGGTGCTGTTCATCCGGAACGAGGTCGCCATCGCCAACATCGGCGAGGGCGGCGCCCGGTTCGCTCCCTTCATCGTGACGCTCTTCTTCTTCGTTCTCTATATGAATCTGCTGGGCCTGGTGCCCTGGGGCGCTTCCCCTACCGGCAACCTGGCCATCACCGGCGGGCTCGCGATCCTGACCTTTCTGATCGTGGAGGTGGGTGGGTTCATCAAGCTGGGACCGAAGGGCTATCTCCGCACCATCTTCATGGAAGTCCCGGGGATTCACGGGCCCGCCGGGGTCGTCATGGCCATCGGACTGGCGCCCATCGAGATCCTGGGCAAGCTGGTGAAGCCCTTCGCGCTGGCGGTGCGTCTCTTCGGCAACATGACCGCCGGCCACTTCGTCATTCTGTCGTTGTTCGGGATCATCTTCCTGTTCGGCCATCTGCCGACCTGGAACTACGCCATCGGATTCGCTACGGCCGCCCTGGTGACGGGGATCATGCTGCTCGAGCTGTTCGTGGCCGTGCTGCAGGCGTACGTGTTTGCGCTGCTCTCGTCCGTGTTTATCGGGATGATGCAGCAGGAACATCACTAGCCGGTCCGTCGGTCCGTCGGTCCGTCAGGCCGACCGACTGCCCGACTGACCGACTGACCGACTGATTGAAGGGGTCGGAACCCGCACCGCATTCTGATCCCTGGTACCCGGCCGAATGCGCCGGGGAAGCCCGCTGGTCATTGCGACCGGGAGCGGGCACCGAAGCGGCGACTGGTAGGGAGAAACGGTCGCGGGCGACGGGCGGAGCGATGGCTCTGATTCTCCCAACGACAGAGAGAAAACCAGAATGCTGAACTTGCTCACGCTCCTGCAGGAAGCGGCTCTCACTCCCGAAGCCGCCAAGAACGCCAATGCGCTGCTCGGCGCCGGCATCGGCATCGGGCTTGCCATCCTGGGCGCCGGGATCGGGCTGGGCCGGATCGGCGGCCAGGTGGCCGAAGCCATCGCGCGCCAGCCCGAAGCCGCTGGCGAAATCCGCGGCGCCGGCCTGCTGATCGCGATCCTGCTGGAAGGCGCCACCATTATCGCGCTGGTGTTCGCCCTCCTCTTCAAGCTCATCAAGTAGGCCGCCATGAACGCGGTGTGGCTCGCGGTGCTGGCGGCCCCGCAGGAAGAGGGTGGGGGCATGGGGCCCTTCCAGGTCGAGTTCGGACTGGTGTTCTGGACCTGGGTTGTGTTCCTGGTGCTGCTGGCTCTGCTCTGGAAGTTCGCCTGGCCCGCCATCGTCCAGGCGACCGAGGAGCGGGAAGGCAAAATCCGCCGTCAGCTGGGCGAGGCCCAGACGGCGCACGCCGAGGCCAAGGCGGCGCTGGAGGAAGGCAAACGCTTTGCCGCTGAGGCCCGCGCGTCGGCCCAGCAGATGCTCACCGACGCGCGCCAGACGGCCGAGCAGGAGCGGGCCGCGCTGCTGGAGCGCGCCAAGCGCGAGCAGGAGGATATGCTCGATCGGGCGCGGCGCGAGATCGGGGCCGAGAAGGACAAGGCCCTCGCTTCGCTCCGGCGGGAGGCAGTGGATCTCTCGCTGGCCGCCGCCGCCAAGCTGGTGGGGCAGCGGATGGACTCCGAGACCGATCGGAAACTGGTGACCGAGTACCTCGACTCGGTGGAGATCAAGCATTGAGAGCCGAGTCGATCGCCCGCAACTACGCCGAGGCCCTGTTCATGCTAGGAGAGAAGAGTGGCCGCACCGGCGAATACGCCGACCTGCTGGATGCGATCGCTGGTGCCATCACCACCTCGCCCGAGGTAGCGGCGGTCTTGCTCTCTCCCAAGGTCACCAAGGCGGTCAAGATCCGGTTGCTGGATGAGGCCGTCTCCGCGTCGCCGCAGGAGTTCCGGCTGTTCCTGGCCGCGGTGATCAAGCGGGGCCGGCAGGGCCTGCTGCCCGCGATGGCGGTCGAATACATGAGTCTGCTCGATCTCAAGCTCGACCGGGTTCGCGCTGGCATCACGGTGGCGCGCGAACCCGATCAGCAGCTTCGGGCTCGAATCCAGCGGACCCTGGAAGAGCGGCTCGGCAAGGAAGTGGTGCCGCGCTGGACGGTAGATCCCGAGATCCTGGGAGGTGTGGTGGTGCGGCTGGGCGATCGGGTGCTCGACGGCTCGGTAAAGCGGCGGATTACCCGGCTGCGAAGGCACCTGGTTCGATAGGTCCTTCCCGCTTCCACTATCGGTTCAGATAATAATTCAGCTTGATCTGCAGGATGTTCTGCTGCGGGTCGGTTCTGAGTCCCCAGAGATCGTCCAGTCCGCCCCAGCTCGGGTCGAAGATCTGCGACCCGCGGTTGTGGTTCCACACCAGGAAGAGAGTCGAGCCGGGGCGGTACTCCCACCGCAAGACCACGTTGCTCCGAAGCGACCGGATCCGGAAGTCCGGATTGCCGAACCGGATCGGCACGGCGGGTCCATCCCCATCGGCGTCGGCGGTGTATTGCAGCGTCTCCGGATCGAAGTCGAGGGTGGATGCGTTCTCCCCATAGGTCTGAAACCGGTAGGCTGAGGGCCGCTCCAGCGCCTTGAAGCCGTTGTAGTCTCCAGTGGCAAGGAGGGGCTGGGCGTACCACTGCAGCGACAGGTTGGGGCTCAGCACCCAATTGAGCCGAAGCGTGGTATTGAGCGACTGCTGGCCCAGCGAGCCGAAGACGTAGCGCCCGCCGAATGTGGCAGCGGCCGCAGGGTCCGGAGCCTGGGTGACGTAGAACGCATCCGCCTGGTTCCGGCGCCAGGACATCTGGAGGGTCAGGTCGAAGGCGCCTTGAGGTCGGAAAGTGATCCGGGGATCGAGTGCCCAGCCCCAGCCGCCGACCTCGCTCCAGGAGTACCAGGCGGTCAACTCCCCCCGGAGCGACTTGCGGCTGTCGCTGGCGGCGCCCAGGGCCACGTACGCGGCGGCCGGCCGGACGCCGAGCGGTCCGCCGCGAGTGACCCGGTCATCCCGGCTCTGGAAATTCCCGCCGGCTTCGGCAAAGACCGACCACAGGTTGAGGAAGCTGCCTTGCGCGACGGCGTTCACCTCCCGGTTCAGGTTGGTTCCCCCGAAGTTGTACCACTGCGAGAGGAAGACCTGGCTCGAGAACGAACGGAACAGCCGCCCCGGGGTGAGCCAGAGGCGCTCGAGGGATCCCGAGAATCGGATCCGATCGGCCTCGGTCTGGAAGCCGATGTCGTTGACCTCGAAGCCGGGTGAGGTGTAGCTCCCGCTTACGCCGTACCGCCAATCGCCGCCGGCCTTGCGGAAGATCAGGTTGCCCGCCGTGCCCCCCAGGTTGGTCGCGTTCGAGTCCAGACTTACATAGTCCTGATCGGGCCGCTGGTAGTACCGCGCCGGAGCGGCTTGAGCCGCCAGCATCGCCGATTCGGAGCCGCGGATCCAGGATCCACCAAGCGACCCTTCCAGCTCGAAGGCGTTGCCGCGAAAGCGATGCTGGAAATCGACGCCGCCGCTGTAGGCCGCCGAGCGGAGCAGACCGAACTCCGGCTCGTCCAGCCGGCGATTGACGGCGGTAAGAATGCCGCCGACGAAGCTCGAGCCACCGGTATACTCCCGCCGGACCCGTGCGACGGCATAGTTGCTGAGTGGCTCCACTCCGACCGCGGGCAGGGCTTCGCCGGGCCGTGCCAGCTCGGCGCGCTCCTTCGCCGCGACGGTTTCCAGGAGGCCGACCGACCAGCCCGACGAAGTCCGTCCGGTCACCTTGGCCGCGCCCAGAATAGTCGTCGCCCCCGGCTGGTCGGTGTAAGGCGCGGCTCCCTCGGCTGAAAGCGACGGCGCGCGGCCGATGCGACGCGAATAGAAGAAGTTCTGCGCGCCGGAGGACCTGAACCGGAACAGGTCGGCCCGCTCCACAAAGAAGGGCCGGCGCTCCTCGAAGAAGGTCTCGAAGGCGGTGAGGTTGACCACCGCGGGGTCAGCCTCAACCTGGCCGAAATCGGGATTGATGGTCGCGTCGAGGGTCAGGTTGCTGGTGAGCCCATACTTGAGATCGAGACCCGCCGTGGTCTGGTACACCGAACCGTCGTCGAATGGATTGGACGGATCGGCCCCTTCCGTGAAGCGCCACTGCCCCCCGATGTAGGGGACCGCCTCGATCCGGCGCGGTTGAGGGATCCGGCTCAGCCCCAGCAGGTGGCCGTACTTGGAAGTGCTCCCGGACTCGGTTCGGGGCGACCAGGACCAGTCCACGGCCTCGCCGGCCGCCCGGATATCGCGGCGGAACTGCACGCCCCAGACCTGCTCCGGCACGTTCGGAAAGCGAACCTGGGAGAAGGGAATCCGCATCTCCACGGTCCACCCCAGGGAGTCGACCCGGGTGCGCGCCTCCCAGACCGGATCCCACGAGGCGTCAAGGGTGGCGCCGTCGCCGCTCTGGATTGCGTCCCGCCGCTCGCCGGCCGGGGTTACCCCGAAAACGAACGCGGTGCTGTGATCGTGATACGAGTCGAGCAGGACGAAAAAGACGTCGTTGAACACCGAGAACGAGTCGCGCCGGCTCAGCCGCCGGGACACGCCGGCGCGGTCCCGGTGGAACAGCCGTGCCCCGACGTAGAGGTTGTGGTCGTCGTATAACACCCGAATCTCGGAACCTTCGGTCGCCGGCAGACCGTCGCTCGGCACATCGCGGCGGAACTCCGTGACGGGATGGGCAGTCACCCAGCCGGGGTCGTCGAGGATCCCGTCCATTCGGGGCGCCGCGGCCCGAACCGCGGCGACAGCGGGGGCTATCCGGCGGTTGCGATGAAGCGGCAGCTGAGAGCCCAGGACGCCGGGCTCCGGAACCTGCAGGAAAACGAGGAGTGCCAAATACATTCAGGATTGTATACAAAGTGCAGCCGCTGCGCCGGTTCGACAAGTCGTCTCAATCGGTCGGCACCGTACCCGGCTCCACCATGGCTTGAGCACAAGCTGCCCTGTCAAAGAGCCGTACGTTCATCTGAATCACACTAGTAGATAAGCAATTGTATGGTAACACGTTATGAGGCATGGTCGTGAGGATATGTAATCTTTCTTCACAGCCCTTCTTTCATGATTGGCATGGCCCCTGCCTCCCTTCGGCGCCGGAAGTAGCGCGTCAGCTCAATAACCCAGGGATGGAGCGTTGCAATGACCGGCAGCCGTTGGTCGTCGAAACTCACGTTCGCCTTCTTGTCGGTGGCAGCGTTGATTGGCTGCAGCGACCTGGACGCCCCCACCGCGTCCCAGCCGCCGGCCATGCAGCCAGGGCTCCTGGGCGACCTGGGTGGGACTCTGGGCGGAGTGACCCAGAGGCTCAAGGCTACCTTGCTCCTGTGTACACCGCTCCCCTACCAAGAGGTGGTGCAGACCATCGGGCCGTCGGGTGGGGTCATGCAGATCGGTCCCCACAAGCTGGAGATTCCGAGGGGCGCGCTGTCGCGGCCGGTGACGATCACCGCCGTGGCGCCGAGCGAGCGGGTCAACTCGATCCGGTTTACTCCGGAAGGGTTGCGTTTTGCGGTCAAGGCAAACCTCACGATGAGCTATGCCAACTGCGACCTCGCCATCCTGCTGCCGAAGCGCATCGTCTACACCACCGAATCGCTCAGTCTCCTCGAGATCCTCCAGTCGCTCGACGCGCCGCTACGCAAGACGGTGAGCGCACCGCTGGATCACTTCTCCCGCTACGCCGTGGCCTGGTAGCGGGCAGTGGACTGACTCTGTCAGCCAGCAGCAGCACGCCCGTGCCGAGCGCCGCGCGCCTTCTGGGGGAGGCCGAGGCGCTCGAGCGTTCGGGCGCTACCGTCGACGCGTCTCACCGCTACCTTGGCGCCATCGACGCCGCCAGCACGGAATCCGACCAGGTGGTCTTGGTGCGGGCGCTCCGGCGGCTGGCGGTGCTGCGGCATCATCAGGGGAAGACCGGCGAGGCCGATGCCCTGTTCCGGCAGAGCTACTCCCTGGCCCGTCGGAGTGGAGACGACATCGGCGCGGCCGAGGCCCTCAATGTGAAAGCCGGTTTCGATTTTGAAGCCGGCCGGATCGACCAGGCCCGGCGCACCTACGACCGGGCCCTCAGGCTGGGCGGCCAGCACAAGCCGCTGCGGGCCCGGATCGAGCAGAACCTGGGGATCCTGGCCAATATCCAGGGTGATCTCGATTCCGCGGCGCAGCACTATCACCGTTCCCTCGAGGCCTATCAGAACATCGGCGATGACGCCGGCTGCGGGCTGGCCTTCCACAATCTCGGCATGCTGAGCGCCGATTGCTCTCACTGGGATGAGGCCGACTGGTACTACCGCCGCAGTCGTGAGATCGCGGTTCACCTGAGTGACAATCATCTCGCCGCGCTCTGTTCCCTGAACCACTCCGAGGTCTATTTGGCGCGGCAGCAGTTTGACCGGGCCATGGAGAACGCCGACGCGGCGTTGGCCGCGTTCGAGCGGATCGGGTCCAAGCTCGACAAGGCCGATGCCTATCGGGTCATCGGGATGGTCTATCGCGAAATGGGCCGCCTCCCGTTGGCCGAATCGCGGCTCAAGGCCGCCCAGGACCTGGCTGCCGGCTGCGGGTCCATGCTGAGCCAGGCCGAGGCGACCCGCGAGCTGGCGCTGGTGTACCAGGCCATGGGCCGGAACCAGGAAGCGCTGTCGCGCCTCACGGCGGCCTACCGCCTCTTCTCCGGCTTGGACGCCCGGCTCGATCTGGTCGATGTCTCCCGCAAGCGTGAGAAGCTGGAGCACACCTATCTGGGCGTCGTGCGTGACTGGGGACAGTCCATCGAGTCGGCCGACAGCTACACCTACGGACATTGCGAGCGGGTGGCCGCCTACGCGCTGGCGGTGGCGCAAGCCCTGGGCCTGGACGACTCCACCCGGACCACGATCCAGCTGGGGGCCTATCTCCACGATCTGGGCAAGATCCGGGTTCCCCACGAGATCCTGAACAAGAGCGGCCGACTGACCGACGAAGAATTCGAGGTCATCAAGCAGCACCCTGTCTGGGGCGTGGAGCTGCTGGAGGACGTCGAGTTCCCCTGGGACATCAAGCCCCTCATTCGCTCCCACCACGAGAAGTACGACGGCTCGGGCTACCCCGATCGCCTGGTTGGGGACGCCATTCCGATCGGTGCGCAGGTGCTCTGCATCGTGGACGTGTACGACGCCATGACCACGACCCGCAGCTATCGTCCTGCTATGAGCCATGACACCGCGGTGAGCCGGATGCTGCAATCCCGCCAGTGGTGGCGCCCCGACGTGCTGGAGGCCTTCGAGACTGCGGTTCGAGAGCCGGCGAGGATAGCCGCCTGACCATCCACTTCCCGACGACGCCTCCCGGCGGCGAGTTGGAGAACTTAGTGAGGCAGGGCCGCTTTCGAGAGGCGCTTTCCCGCTTCGAAGGCGACCAGGACACCCGGCACCAGAGCGCCGAAGCGGAATTCCATCTCGCGATGGCTGCCGCCCGGGTTGGCGAATACCACCGCGCGACGCGGCTGGCCGGCTCGGCGCTGCGTCGTTTCGTGGACGTGAGCAACCGGGGCGGGCAGCTGCATGCGCTCAATCTTCTCGGGGGAGTCTCCTTCGAGCAGGGTCGGCTGGATGATGCCGAATGCTGGTTCAGAGACGCCCAACGCCTGGCCGAGGCCATCCGGGACGCCGGCATCGGAGCCAGAGCCTGGAACAACCTGGCGCTGATCGCGCACCTGCGCGGGCGGCCCCACCTGGCGGTCGAGACCTGGCGCCGAGCCCTCAGATTGTATGAGGAGCTGCAGGATACCCGGGGAGCGGTGCAGACCCATCACAACTTGGGGCTGGCCTATCGCGAGCTCGGGCTCCTCCACGCGGCCCATGACCACGTGGCCCTCGCGATGAAACTGGTAGACCAGGTGAGCGACCCGTCGCTCAAGGGTTTGGTGGTGCTGGGGCAGGCGGAGCTGGAGTTCTCCGAGGGGGCGGTCGATAGGGCCGCGGCGCTGCTGGAGCAGGCGACCCAGATCGCGACCGCGTCCGACGACCAGACCGGTCTGGTGAACGCGGGGCGATTGAGGGCGCTCATGGCGCTCCGCGCGCGACAGTATCAACTTGCCAAGATCGAGGCCACGGCGGCGCGAGAGAAGGCCGAGCTTCTGGGGGCCAGGATCCTGGCCGCGGAATGTGGGGTGATTGCCGCGCTGGCCTTCCGGGCGCTGGGTGACGATTGCACCGCCGAGCCGCTGCACCGGCGTTCCTGCCATGCGCTGGAGCGGCTCGGCGCCGATCGGTTGAGCCGGTGGGCCGATCGGGAATGGACCAGGGCTACCGCTTCAGGGAGATCTGGATGAACCCACCCCTCCGAGGCCCCAGGTTGGTCGCTGCCGCGGTGGCGCTGACCCTGGCCCTGGGAGGTTGCGGGAAACCGGCGGACTGTCCCCGCTGTGAAACCCTGGTGATCGCCGCGCTGGGGGAGCCGGACCACCTCTTGTCACCCTTCGTCTGGCAGAGCGTGGGACGCGACATCGGCGATCTGGTGTATGAACGGCTGGCGATCCTCGACCCGGTCCGAGCCCCACTGGACAGCACCGCCTACCGGGCGGGCCTGGCGGAGCGCTGGGAACGGGTCGATTCCCTCACCTGGTTGTTTCATCTCCGTCCCGACGCCCGCTGGCAGGACGGCGTGGCCGTCACCGCCTCGGATGTGGTGTTCTCATTCGAGGCCCACCAGGACTCGGCCCTGGATGCGGCCAACCGGGCCGCCCTGTCGGACCTGCGCGCAACCACCGAGGACGACCGCACGGTGCGGATCGCCTTCCAGTCGTATCGTCCCGACCAGCTCTACGACGCGACCAGTCACGTCCGGGTCTTTCCCCGGCATGTCTGGGATTCGGTACCGCGGGATCGCTGGGGTGCCTCGGCCGACCCGGCCCGCCTAACGGGATCGGGACCGTATCGGGTGGCGGAATGGCGGCGGGGGCAGCTCCTGACCCTGGAAGCGGTCTCCGCTTCGGCCCCGATCCGCCGGATCACCTGGCAGTTCGCCCAGGGGCCCGATGCGCTCACCAACCTGGTGCTTTCCGGTGACGTGGATCTGGTCGAGACGCTGCCCGATCAGGCGCGTCTGGCCGAGGTGTCTCGGGCGCCGCACCTCAAGGTGATCTCCTACCCATCGGCCGTGTATGGCTTCCTGGGATTCAACTTCGCCCGCCGGGGCGGATGGAACGACGTTCGGGTGCGCCGGGCGCTCACGCTGGGGCTGGACCGGGAAACGCTGGTCCGGGCGATATTCGGTCCGGGAACCGCGGTGCCTAACGGTCCGCTCTCGGCCCAGTTGTGGTTGTGGGAAACGCCGCCGGGGGCCGAAGGCGACAGCGCGGCCGCCGTGAGGCTACTGGACAGCGCCGGCTGGACCCCCGGCCGGGATGGACTACGGCGGCAACAAAGCCGCTCTCTCACCGTTGACATCCTGGTGCCGGGAACCAGCGCCCCCCGCCGGAGCCTCGCTACGGCGATTCAGGAGCGCTGGCGCCGGCTCGGGGTGCAGGCGACCGTCACCGTCGTGGATTTCCCGGTGTTCCAGGAACGGCTGGGCCAGGGTCGATTCGATACTTACATCGGCTCCTGGCTCGATGAGCCGCACCCGCGCTCCCTCACGGACCAGTGGACTCGCGGCGGATGGGGGAACTTGAACTACGGGAAGTACGCCAGCCCCGCGTTCGATTCGGTGTTTGCTCTGGCCGTGTCGGAGGCGGATAGCGCGCGAGCCCGGAGTTACTGGCGTACCGCGCTGCAGACCCTGAACGCGGACGCGCCGGCGATCTGGCTCTTCAATCCGCGGAATAACGCCGTGGTGCACCGCCGGGTCGGCGCCGACCGCTTCCCGCCCTTCGCCTGGTTGTCGGACCTGCCGGGATGGGCGCTGGCGGACCCGGCTTCGGTTCAGTCGCGCCAGTAGCGCTCCCGCAGCCGGCGTTCCCGCTGGAGCCGTTCCCAGCGGCCTCGCCTGAAATCGCGTCTCCAGGCATCCTGTCGGAAATCGTGTCGGCGGAGGAACTCCCGTCGGATCAGCTCCCGGCGGGCCTCATCCCGGCCGAACCGGTTCCGCCGAAACTCCTCGCGGTGTACCCGAGACTCGCGCAGCGCCTCGAGTCGGTGCCGCTGTTCCTCGGTGAGGACTCGTCGCATCCGTTCCTGGGTCTCCGCCATTCTCTGCCGCAGGGCGGTGCGCCGTTCCTCGCGGAGGGCCCGCAACGAATTGCGTTGCTCCTCGGTGAGTCCCAGGCCTTCCCAATGACGCCGGTTCAGTCGCTCCTCCCGCGACGGGCGCGGAGGATCGGCTTGCGCCTGGGCGCCGACCGTCCCCGCGGTCAAGACCGCAGCCAACAACCAGACCTGTTTCATCCTCGTCTCCCTCAAGCGATCAACGTAATCCAGCTCTATGACCGTCTGACGATTGGGTGATCTGGATGTTAGTGATCCTGACGGGTCCCGTCGACCGCGCGCTTTTAACCTGTCCGCGGAATTAGCGCGGGTACGCTATTTGTTGCCGAACTCCCGGGGCGGCACGCCTTGCAGATAGAGCCACAGAGCCCGTAGATCCTGGTCGGACATGTTGCGGTAGACCTTCCAGGGCATGAACTCGTCGAGCACTGATCCGTCGGGTCGCTTTCCTTCTCGGATGGCGCGGGTGAAATCGGCCTCGGTTCACCCGCCGATTCCCGACGGCGTCAGGTTGGAGGCGGGCCGCGGGAGCCGCCCGCCTGGAAACCGGCCGGCATGAGGGCGTGGTGGATCTGGCACGAAGGCCGAAGGAAGCCGGGGCCCTTCGCCGAGACGTATCCCGGGCCGAAGCCGCCGATGTGCTGTGGGTGATTACCAGCTTCGATACGTTTGATCAGCTCTGCCCGCCCGCGGCGGGGAAAAGGGATGCTACCAAAGGGGCCTCGTAACGAGGACCTCCCCGCCCGCGTATAATCAGGTCAGACCCTGACCATCACATCGGAAGCTTGCCATGACCTCACGTACTCTGGTCCTCGCCGTGCTCACCCTGGTACCCGGAATGACGGCCGCCCAGCAGCAAGGGCGGGGCTTCACTCCCAACGACTGGTATCGGGTCACCAACGTCAGTTCGCCCGCGATTTCCCCCGACGGCCGGCTGGTCGCGTTCACGGTCACCACCGTCGTGACCGGCGAGAACAAGCGGCACTCCGAAATCTGGGTGGGAGGCAGCGAAGCGGGCGCTCCAGTCCGCTACACTTCGCCCTCGGTGGAAAGCAGCAATCCGCGCTGGTCGCCGGACGGAAGGCTCCTGCTGTTCACCTCGACCCGTCCGGGGGCCAAGGGGCGGACTTTCGCCTTGCGGATGGACGCGCCGGGTGGAGAAGCGTTCGAGTATGACAGTATCCCGGCCGGGTCGGTGAGCGCCGATCGAAAGCTGTTGGCCTGGAGCGAACCGGTGCGGGAAGACAGCAGTGGCGGCCGGGCCGACGATCCCTACTCGAAGATGAAAGCCGAAGCCCGTCCCCCCTTCGGCGCGATCACCAAACCACTGGACCCGGCCCGCTTTGACGGCCGCCATTACGTGGACTGGCCCATCAAAGGCAACGGCCAGGGCTATCTGGCCAACCGTAGTACGGCCCGGGTGTGGCGGCCGGCCCAGATCTGGGTGCAGCAGCTGGACGGCAATGTTCGGCGCCAGATCACAATGGACGGGTACTCCCACGGAGACGTGCAGATCTCCCCTGATGGGCGGTGGATCGCCTTCACCGCCGATTCGGAGCTGCGGGCCGACTCCGCGGCGCAGGTGGTACGCGATTCATTGGCGCGGTTGCCGTACAACGCCAAGCGGGACGAAGCCCCCCGGAATGAACGCGACATCTTTGTGATTCCGGCGGCCGGTGGTACGGCCCGCCGGGTAGCTCGGTTGATGGGTGTCGAGGTCAACCTCGAGTGGTCGCCCGACGGGAAGTATCTCAGCTTCGTGCACCGGGCCACCCGGATGGCCAACGCACGACTGATGCGGGTTCCGTCCGCCGGGGGCGAGGTCGAGAATCTGACGCCCTCCTGGCAGTTCGAGCCGGACAACTACAGTTACCTCCCGGACGGCGCCATTCTGGTCGGGGCCTCCATCGGCGGGCGGACCGCGTTGTTCCGACTCGATCCGGCCACCAGGCAAATGACCGAGCTGCTGGGCGCCCGCCGCCGGATCAACGGCTGGAACCTGGACCCGGCCGGCCGGCGGGTGGCCTTCGTCGCCTCCAGTCTCACCCAGCCCACCGAAGTGTTCGTAGCCAATGCCGACGGCAGCGGGGAGCGGAAGCTCTCGTCTTTCAACGACGCGCTGAACCGCGAGATCGCCTGGAGCGACGCCGAGCGGTTCACCTACAAATCGGTCGGCGGTCTGGAGATCGAAGGCTGGTTGATGCGGCCGTTCGGCTACCAGGCGGGCAAGAGGTTCCCCCTGGTGCTGTACATCCATGGCGGCCCGCACGGCGCCTACGGCGAAAACTGGTTCGACGAATTCCAGAATCTGGCCGGGGCCGGATACTGGGTGCTCTTCACCAACCCGCGCGGGTCCAGCAGCTACGGAGCGGACTTCACCTTCGCCACCCGGGGCCGCTGGTTCGCGGAGGACTACGAGGATCTGATGCGGGCGGTGGACATCGCGGCGCGGCGTCCGGATGTCGACTCGACCCGGATGGGCGTGACCGGCGGCTCCTACGGCGGTGTGATGACCGCGTGGGTCACGGTGAAGACCAGCCGTTTCAAGGCGGCCCAGGCCGATCGCATGATCAGCAACTGGTGGAGCTGGTACGGGTCATCCGACGCGCAAGGACTCACCGAGTTCGAGTTCTACGGCAAGCCATGGGACAACCCGGCGTTGTACGACTCGCTGTCGCCGCTTCGCTACATCCGCAAAGTGAAGACGCCTACCCTGATCGTGCAGTCGGAAGAAGATCACCGCACCCCCATGACCGACGCGGAGCAGTGGTTCCTGGGACTCAAGAAGCAGGGGACGCCGGTGGAGTTCGTGCGCTACCCCCGCTCCACCCACGATCTCTCCCGCACCGGCGAACCCTGGCTGCTGGTCGACCGGCTGGGCCGGCTCCGGCAGTGGTTCGACCACTGGCTGAGGGAGCCACCCGCGGTCGCCAACTAAGCCGACTTAGATTTCCGCCATGCCAACCGACTGCACTCACTACCGCTGGGACGACATGCCCAGGGAGCGGGTCAACGACCTGCTCGACCGCCGACTGATCACCGCTGAACGCATGATGCTGGCTCATGTGTACCTCAAGCGGGGCTGCCTGGTCCCGATGCACCAGCACGAGAATGAACAGCTCACCTATATCCTGGACGGCGCCCTGGAATTCACCCTGGGCGCGGACCGGGGCCGCACGGTGGTGGTTCGTTCGGGCGAGGTTCTGGTGATCCCTTCCAACCTGCCGCACGAGGCGGTGGCGCTGGAAGACACCCTCGATGTGGACGTGTTCAGCCCGCCGCGGGAAGACTGGCTCCGGGGGACCGATGCGTATCTGCGGCGGTAGGCGGGCGGGCGGACGGGCGGGCAGGCGGGCGGCTCTCATGCTTGCCCTCGGTGGCGCCTGGCTACCACCTGTCGCGGCTCAGAGTGGATCTCCACGCGAGGAGCTCAAGCGGTTCTTCACCCTGTCGGTGGCCGAAGAGGGAATCGTCGGCGCCGGGATGTATCTGGTGGCACGCACCGGCGTCATCGACAGCGTGTTCGCCGGCCTGGCCGACCGGGACCAAGGCCGGCCGGTCACCGGCGCGACCATCTGGCATTGGGCCTCGATCACCAAGACCTTCACCGCCATCGGCGTGATGCAGCTGCGTGACCGGGGGCTGTTGTCGCTCGCCGATCCGATCGTCAAGTTCGTCCCGGAACTGCGGGCAGTGCACAACCGGTACGGCAGTATGGAGGCCATCACCCTCCGGCAGCTGCTGTCTCACAGCTCCGGCTTTCGCTCGCCCACCTGGCCCTGGGGCGGTGACCAGGCCTGGCATCCCTTCGAGCCCACCGAATGGAGTCAGGTGGTGGCCATGCTGCCGTACACGGAGATCCTGTTTCCGCCCGGCTCCCGCTATCAGTACTCCAACCCGGGCGTCATCTTTCTGGGCGAGACCATCCGCCGCTTGACCGGTGACGAGTACGAGGTCTACGCCGACAAGAACCTGCTCGACCCCCTGGGGATGTACTCCAGCTATTACGATGTGACCCCGTATCACTTGCGGGCTCAGCGGGCCAATAACTACTACCTGATCGATGGGAAGACCCAGGCCAACGGCATCGACTTCGATACCGGGATCACCACCTCCAACGGCGGGTTGAATGCTCCGCTCGCCGACATGGCGAAGTACCTGCGTTTCCTGCTGGGTGGCCAGGGGGGCCTGGTGCGGCGCTCTACTCTCGAGGAGATGTGGCGCCCCGTGATACCGGTCGGGCAGCCGGGTGCCGGGAACGGGGAGCGGGCCTCGGTTGGCCTGGGGTTCTTCATCACCGAATACCCGGGCGGGGTCCGGTTGATCGGTCACACCGGAAGCCAGGCCGGGTTCCGGTCCTTTTTCTGGCTCCATCCCGAGAGTGGAACCGGGATCATCGCCAATTTCAATACGTCTCCGCCCTCGGAAGACGCGGGTCCGGAGGTCAAGCCCGGCATTCAGCGAATCTTCTCCGGGTTGGTGCAGCGCTACGTCATATGGCTGCAGAGCGAGGCCCGCTGACCCGCGGCTCACGACTGCCCCTGTTCCGCGAT
>DASWKS010000404.1:0-1657 GCA_036396495.1 Gemmatimonadales bacterium | reverse complement strand
CCCCTTCCACTCCATGACCGACGACGGGGGCGCGGCGACGGGGCGCGGGAACGGCTGAGTGTCGTCCGGCCATTCGAAGGCGCCGCCCACGGGAAAGGCACTGGCGGCGCTCGCTTTTACCAGTCTGGGCGTGGTCTACGGTGACATCGGGACCAGCCCGCTCTATACGATCAAGGAGTGCTTCACCGGTCATCACAGCGTGCCGCCCACCGAGGAGAACGTCTTCGGCGTTCTCTCCCTGATTTTCTGGTCCGTCAACTTCATCGTCTCCTTCAAGTACGTCAGTTTCGTGCTCCGGGCCGACAACCGGGGTGAAGGGGGCATTTTCGCGCTGCTAGCGTTGGTCCGGCCGATGACGCGAGCCAACAGCACGCGGGTGATGCTCATCATGCTCGGGCTCTTCGGGGCCGCGCTCCTGTATGGCGACGGCGTCATCACCCCGGCCATCTCCGTACTGGGGGCAGTGGAGGGATTGACGGTCGCAGCGCCTCCGCTGGCGGGTTGGGTCTGGCCGGTCGCCGCGGTCATCCTGACGGCCGTCTTCGCCCTTCAAAAGCGGGGCACCGCCCGGATCGGGCGGCTGTTCGGACCCATCATGGCGCTGTGGTTCAGCTCGATCGCCCTGCTCGGGGTTCGGGGCATTCTGATGGCGCCCGAAGTGTTGAAGGCGATCAGCCCGTGGTACGCCGTGGACTTCTTCATCCGGGATGGGGTCCAGGGGTTCCTGATCCTGGGCTCGGTGGTGCTCGCTTTCACCGGGGCAGAGGCGCTGTACGCGGACATTGGGCATCTGGGCGTGCGGCCCATCCGGGTCACCTGGTTCGCCGTGGTGCTGCCCTGCCTCATGCTGAACTATTTCGGCCAGTCCGCCCTGCTGCTGGTGGACCCCGAGGCCAGTACCAATCCGTTCTTTTCGCTGGCGCCCGCCTGGGGCGTGTACCCCATGATCGGGATCGCGACCGCCGCGGCCATCGTGGCCTCGCAGGCGCTCATCTCAGGGGCCTTCTCGCTCACCAGGCAGGCGGTCCAGCTGGGCTACATCCCACGGGTGACGGTCGTCCACACGTCCAGCACCGAGATCGGTCAGATCTACATCCCGGAGGTCAACTGGGCGCTCTGGATCGGGTGCGTCGCTCTGGTCATGGGCTATCAGAGCTCCACCAATCTCGCTGCGGCGTACGGGATCGCGGTTACCGGCACGATGGTCATCACCACGCTTCTCTTCCATACCATGGCCTGCGACCGGTGGGGCTGGCCGCGCTGGCAGGCGCGGGCGCTCACGGCCTTGTTCCTGGTGGTGGACCTGGCCTTCTTCGGTGCGAACATCATCAAGATCCAGGAGGGAGGCTGGTTCCCGATCGTGGTAGGCATCGGCGTCTACGTGCTGATGACGACCTGGAACCGGGGCCGCGCCCGGCTCCAGGCCATCGTCCAGGAGAATACGCTGGAGATGGGACTCTTTCTCTCGGACGTGGCCCGGCGGAACCCGCCGCGGGTGCCCGGCACCGCAGTCTTTCTCACCTCGAATGTCGCCGGCGCCCCGCCGGTCTTGCTGCACCACCTCAAGCACAACAAGGTGCTGCACGAGAAGGTCATCCTCATGTCGGTGGTGACCGAGGAGATCCCCACGGTGGACTGGGAGGATCGGGTGGAGTGC
>DASWKS010000403.1:0-3721 GCA_036396495.1 Gemmatimonadales bacterium | reverse complement strand
GAGCCGAAGGCTTCCCATCGGAGCTGCACAACCCACTGTTGTAAGGAGAGCGCTCATGGCCACCCAGTACACCTGTCCGATGCATCCGGAGGTGAAGCAGGACAAGCCAGGCAAGTGCCCGAAATGCGGCATGGCACTCGTAGCGAAGAAGTAAGGAGGGACCTGGCGATGCGGAGCTATCGTTGGATCGGGGCCGCGGTAATCGTCACACTCGCGGCCTGTGGGAGGAAGCCGGGAACAGCCGATGCCCCGGCAGCAGACAGCGCCGGGAAGATGACCGGGATGGCGATGCAGAGCATGCAGATGATGCCCGCGATGCGGGCGCATCTGGACTCAATGGCGGCCATGCGGCCGGAACAGCTTCCTGCGATGATGGCGGCGCACCAGGACCTGGCCTCACGCATGATGGACGCGATGGACGCCGACATGCGGGGGATGAACCTGCAACCCGACGCGGCGTGGACGGCGCTGAGCGATTCGGTGCGCCGAGACCTGGCCGACCTGCCGGGCCTGTCCGGCGAGGCCCAGAGGAGCCGGATGGAGGCGCACATCGCGCGGATGCAGCGGACGATGACGATGCACCAGGGCATGATGAAGATGTGAAAGCGGGCCCTCAAGTCCAACGTCTCCGTCACCGGGTCGCGCTCGCCTGGTTCCCGCTCGCGAAAGCGAGCCGGTCTGGACTACAGTAACGAGCGGGATCGCGGGCGAAGCAGTCGAGGCAGTTCGGCGAGCAGAAGTAGAACACCACTCCCTCGTGGCTGAGGCTCGCACGCGCCCTGGTGGGGTTGACCACCATGGAGCAGACCGGGTCAAAGTACAGGTTCACGCAACGCGTACCACCGGGGGCGCGCTGGGGCGGCGACTTGAGGAGCCGCTCGATAGCGGGCAACACTTCCTCCGCCGCACGCCGGCCCGCCGCCACGGCCTCGTCGAGCCGGTGGAAGTCACGTAGCCCAAGGTCTCCCAGGCGGGGCTCGACCAGCACTTCGGGGTCCGCCATCGCCGCGGTGAGCGCCGTTTGCCGCTCCAGCAGCACTTCCGCGGCGCGGGTGAGGATCTCGAATGCCACCTTGGCGGTGGCGGGGTTGGGGACGGCTCCGCCCAGCCGCGACAGGAGCGACGTAAAGCGCCACTCGAGTTGCGGCATCCGCCGGGCACGGGGCGCGCCAACTCGGACAGCGACGACGATTTCCGGATCGGCCATCCAGGCCACGTCGACCGGCAGTACGTTCACCACCCCTCCGTCCACCAGCCAGCGACCGTCGAGCCTCACTGGCGCCAGGATTCCCGGCACCGCGCAGCTCGCCCGGACTGCGGGGAGCAGCGGGCCACGGTGCAGAATCACCTGGGCCCCCTCCTCCAGGTCGAGTGCCGCGATGGCGAGCGGCGTCGACAGCTCCTCGAATGTCCCCGCCAAGAGGGACGTAGCGGACGGAAACAGCGATTCCCACTTGATCAGTCCACCGGGGAGGAACCACCGTGGAAAGCGGAAGCTTCGGGCGGCTTCGACCAGGTTCTCGGCGGGGAGCCCGCTCGCCCGAAGAGCTCCGATGAGCCCACCCATGCTGCTGCCGGCGATGAAGTCGACCGGGATTCCCTCCCGATCCAGGATCTCGATGACCCCGATGTGCGCCAACCCCCGCGCGGCCCCCCCGCCGAGCGCGAGCGCGACCTGGACGCTCGGAATTGGCCGCTCGCGGGAAAGCGCCGGCGATTGGCTGAGCATGCCGGTGTTCATCGGATACTCTGGTGAGGCAAGCGCAGTGGTTTGGCCTCCTGCCCTGATTGGAAGAACGCCTCCATGAACCTACTCGCTGGGGTATGAGTGCCAGATGAAGAGTTCATGATGGCTCGATCCTGGGGTTGCCAAACCGTCATCGTGGGTTACAGGAGGTTTCACAATTACGGAAACAAATTGTTTCCCTGACTCAACGTTGGAGTGCATGTGAAGGTGCTCTTTGGTGTGACCGTGGCCATCCTGGGAGCCGCCGCATGCGGTTCTTCGGATATGATGAACCCTGGGGATGATCTGCCTGCCGTCGCGCGGGTCGTTCCAGCGGCGGAAGCGACCGGAGTCGATCCTGCCGCGCCGATCGTGGTGCAGTTCACCCATGCGATGATGGCCGGCATGGAGCAGTACGTCGCCCTCCACGTGGGAGAGACCCCTGCGGGCCCGGTGGTCGACGGGGGGTGGACCTGGTCGAGCGATCGCACCGTTCTCACGTTCGTCCCGGTGGTGCCGCTCCAATCCAGTACCCGCTACACGATTCACCTGGGCGGGGGACTGCGTGACAGCTTGAATCGGGAGGTCAATCACGGGGCGTGCGCCGCCCAGGGCGGAAGGACCACGACGTCCGGCATGATGGCGGGGAGTGGGATGATGGGTGGCGGATGGCGTCATTCGAATGGGACCTACGGGATGCTGTTCTCCTTTACCACGGCGTGATTCCGCACCCGTCCGGCGGCGCCGTCACTGTCGGCTTCGCCCGCGCCAGGCAGCGTACCACGCGCCCAGGCTCACTCGCGCGAGTCCGAGGGCAGCGATCACCAGGAGGATATCTCCCGCTGTGCGGTGCCAGCCGCTGATGGTCGCCAGGAGCGCACCGGCGATCACCGCTCCATCTTTCTCCGAGTTGACAGGTCTTGCTGGTTCTCCTGGCCTAGTGTGCAACCCTCGATCTAGCCGGGCCGCCGGCGGGTGGTGTCGGCCGGGGGGTGGGCGTGGGCTGGTGGCTTCTTAGCATTGGCCGCGGGCGGTTTGGCCTCCATCATCGCCCGCATGTGTTCCCGATGCTCCGGCGGCATGTGCTCCATCATGTCCCGCATCATCCGGCGCATGGCGGTGTCGGCCAGCATCCGCTGCCGGATGATTGGATCCGCCATCATCCGTTCGTGCATCGCCATCATGCTGGCCATCATTGCGGCCATCTCGGCGTTCATCGGGCGAGCCGGCCCGGCCGCTCCCGAATCCCGGGGAGCCGCCGGTGGCGGAGTCTCGTGCCGGTGCTGCGGCGCGGCTGCGGCAGGAGCCTTCATGGAATCCTTTGCCGCGGCACCATGGCGCATCGCCCCGTGCTTCATCGCGGCCGTGTCCCGCTTGGGGGCTGCCGCCAGGATTCCGGTGGCCGCTCCGCCCATGGCCGCGATGCCGCCCATCATTTCGCCCATGTTCCGCCATTCCTCCATCGACATCACGTTGCTGGTGCTGTCCCGAAATTCCACCAGCTGGGCGTAAATCACCGCCCGCTTCCGGTCGCGGGGAATGGTGTCAGCGACCAGGATATCGGAGATGATGTCGTGCATCATGTGCAGATTATCGAAGATCACGGCCGCCCGGGGATGCTTGGCGCTGAAGTTGGGGGCGATGGCCGAGGTTATCGGCATAACCCCGGGGAACCGGTTGGGGGGATCTTCCAGCATCGACCAGAAACGCGCCAGGGTGGCCTTGACTCCGGCCTTCCGATCGGCCGGCGTCTTGCCCACGATCAGCGGCTCGTAGAGACCGACCTGAAGCCAATGATAGGCCCAGATCAGACCATTGAACTTGGGGTATCCCTTGCGGAATCCCTGGCTGAAGTACTGTTCGTCCATGAGCGCCATGGCCTTGGGCACCGGTGCGAACGCGTACTCCTTCCGGCTCAGATAATAGTCTGTGACTTTTTCGATGAGCGCGTCCCGCTCGCTCCCGGTCAGCCGCTCATCGGCGTAGAGGTCGTAG
>DASWKS010000402.1:0-2849 GCA_036396495.1 Gemmatimonadales bacterium | reverse complement strand
GCAGGTGCAGCGGCTGGTGGCCGGGCTCGACCTGGGCAGCTCGAAAATCACCGGCGTCATCGGTGAGGTCACCGGTGATGCCCGCGCGCCGGGTGTCAAAGTGCTGGGGGTGGGCAGCGAAAAGAGCGCCGGGGTCCGTCGGGGTGTGGTCCGCGACATCGAGGAAACCACTCGCGCCATCGGCAAGGCGATGAAGGACGCCCAGCTCATGGCCGGCGTCGAAGTCGGTACCGTCTATTGCGGTATGGCCGGAGAGCACGTGAGCGGCCGGAGCTCACACGGCGTGGTGTCCGTCACCGGATCGGAAATCCGGACCGGCGATGTGGCGCGGGTGAACGACGTCGCCGCCAACGTGTCGTTCGGTCTGGGCCACGAGCTGCTGCACGCCATCCCCCAGGACTACATTGTCGACCAGCAGCCCGGCATCACCGATCCGATCGGCATGACGGGTTCGCGGCTCGAGGCCGAGGTGTACCTGGTCACCGCGCTGGGAACCGCGCTCCAGAACATGCGCAAGTGTGTGGAGCGGGCCGGCTATCATGTAGGCGAGTTCGTGCTGGAATCGCTGGCGGCGTCGCTGGCCGTGCTCCGGCCCGACGAGCGCGATCTGGGCTGCGCCCTGGTGGAGCTGGGCGGCGGTTCGACCACGGTGAGCATATTCCACGAAGGCAAGATCCGTCACTTCGCGTCCCTGATGTTCGCAGGCCAGCACGTCACCAACGACATTGTGCACGGCCTGCAGGTGACCCAGCAGGAAGCGGAGAAGATCAAGCACCGGTTCGGCGCGGCCTACGAGCCGCTCATGTCGGATGAAGACCGTTTCGACCTGCCGGGCACGCCGGGCCAGGGGGTCCGGCTCGCCTCCCGCCGGGTGCTGGCGCACATCATTCACATGCGGCTGCAGGAAGTGCTGGAGCTCGCGATGGGCGAAATCTCCAAGGCGGGCTACCAGCAACACCTGCCGGCGGGCGTCATCCTCACCGGCGGCGGCTCGCAGCTGCCCGGGATCGTCGAGCTGGCCCGCGAAGTGTACGCGCTTCCGGTGCGGCTGGGCGCGCCGGGCGAAGGGCTGGCGGGGCTGGTGGACAGCGTGGAGACGCCGCGGATGGCGGTCCCCGCCGGCCTGGTGCTCTACGGCGCCCGCCAGATTGCGTTAGGCAGCGGATTCGGCAGCGGACGGAGTCGTTCACCGGCGGTGGAGAAAGTGCTCGGGCCGGTGAAGCGGTGGTTGCAGGACTTTTTCTGAGGCACGTTCCAAGTTCCAGGTTCCGCGTGCCTGGTGCGGTGCCAGGTGCGGTGCGGAAGTGCCGGGTGCTAAGCTGGTGCTTTTCACCTCACGGAGCACTTGGCACATAGCACCGCACCCAGCACCGCACATGGCACCTGGAACCAGGAACTCGGAACGCTGATTTGCAGAACCCCGACCTCGAGGGCGGTACCATGAGATTCGAGTTAGAAGAAGGCAACGGTCAAAGCGCCCGCATGAAGGTCGTGGGGGTCGGCGGTGGCGGGGGCAACGCCGTCAACCGCATGATCGAAGAGCGGCTGCAAGGTGTCGAGTTCATCTCGGTGAACACCGATGCGCAGGCGCTGAGCGGCTCAAAGTCTGACATCAAAGTCCAGATCGGCAAAAAGCTGACACGCGGGCTGGGCGCCGGTGCCAGGCCGGAAATCGGCCGCCAGGCTATCGAAGAAAATCGCGATGAAGTGGTCGAAACCTTGCAGAGTGCTGACCTCATCTTCGTAACCTGCGGTATGGGCGGAGGGACGGGGACTGGCGCCGCGCCGGTCATCTCGCAACTTGCCCGGGACATCGGGGCCCTGACGGTCGGAATCGTCACCAAGCCCTTCCTGTTCGAAGGCCGCAAGCGGATGAAGCAGGCGGAGATGGGCATCACCGAGATGCGCCGTAACGTGGACACGATGATCGTCGTGCCGAACGAACGGCTGCTGGCGGTGGTGGGCAAGGGCATCCCTTTCCAGGACGCGCTCAAGAAAGCTGATGAGGTCCTGCTACATGCTACCCAGGGTATTTCCAGCCTCATTACCAACACCGGCATCATCAATGTCGACTTCGCCGACGTGCGCACCATCATGCAGAACGGCGGTGCGGCGCTCATGGGAACTGGGGTCGGCCGGGGCGAGAACCGGGCCCAGGAAGCAGCTCAGCAGGCCATCTCCAGTCCTCTGCTGGACAACGTCTCCATCACCGGCGCCACCGGTGTCCTCATCAACATCATCGGCGGCAGCGACCTCACCCTGGGTGAGGCGACCGAGATCAGCGACATCATCCACGACGCGGTGGGAGACGATGCCGAGATCATCTTCGGTGCCGCGACCGATCCGGCGATGGCCGGTGAAGTGCGGGTGACCGTGATCGCCACCGGATTCGACCGGGCGGTCGCTGGAGAGCAGCCGGTGTCGCGCTATGGGGCCACGCTGACCGTGCCGCAGCCGGGGGTCATCTCGCTTCAAGCCCGTCGCACGCCGGTGTCGCCGCCGCCCAAGGCCGCGCCGCCGCCGATGCCCCGCACCACGCCGCCGCTCACGGAACTTCCCGACATGGAAATTCCGACCTTCATCCGACGGCAGATGGATTAGCCCTTGTGAAGCGCCTGCGGGTTCCTGCCGCCCTGGCCGTCTATCTGTCCGCCATCGCCGCCGCCTTCTCAGGCAGTTGGCCCTGGCCCCGACTGCAGGTGGCGCCCGCGATCACGGTCTCGTCGGCCTGGGTGGAGGTCGCGGATACCCTGAGGCGGGGCGAAACGGTGGGCCAGCTGTTCGCCCGCCAGGGCCTGGGCTCGCTCAATATGTCAGACCTGGCCCGCATCGGCTTCGACCCCCGCCGG
>DASWKS010000401.1:0-6660 GCA_036396495.1 Gemmatimonadales bacterium | reverse complement strand
TCAGATCATGCAGCCGCTCGCCAACGCCGGCCTGCCGGTCTCGGCCGTGTCGACCCATGACACGGATTACATCCTGGTGAAGGGATCGGACCTGGAGCTGGCGATCCACGCCCTGGAAGTGGCCGGACACGATGTGGTGAGGAGTAAGGACTGAGGAGTCAGGAGTGAGTCGATGGAACCCGTGGGAGACTCAGCGGGGGCGTACCAGCTCCTGGAAGGGGGGATGGCTCCGGAGCGGATCGAGGTCAGGCCGGATCAGCTGATCGTTCTCCAAATAGAGTCCTTCGCGAAGCGCGCGCCGATATAGCGCGGTTGCGTCGTCCAGGTTACCCAGCTGCGCGGCGACCACGGCCTGCCATACAGTCCCCTCACCGTACTCGTACCGGGCGAGCTGCGATTCGATGCGGGCGGACTGACGAAGGGCTTCGGCCCGATCCCCCCGTCGTGCCGCGAGGACGCCTAGCGGTCCTGCCGCGAGCCACAGGTGCGGCAGCTCTCCGCCACGGCTCAGAGCCTCGAAGATAGGGCGAGCCTCGTCGTCCCGGCCCGCCAGGATCAGGAGGTGGCCGAGGCGCTCCTGGTAGAGCGGGTCGGCCCGCTCCGCCCCAGCGCCCTGGCCGTACCAGCGCAGCGCCCGTGCGGCCACCGAGTCCGCCAGCGCGGGCCGATGAGCCCGCAACTCCGAGACCACCGCCCAGAGAAGATGACCCGTGAGCCAGTCGCGCTGCCGAGCGGCCAGCACCTGTTCGAGCCTCGACACCATCTCCCGGTCTCGGCCCAGCGCCGCCAGGGACCGGATTTCAATGAGCGGGTTGAGCCGCACGCCCTGCCGGGCCGCTCGTTCAGCGGTCTGCAGTTCGGCCAGGTACTGGCCGGTGCGGTGCAGGGCTTCGGTGAGCCAACGGTAGGTGAGTCGGGTCGCCAGGATATTGTCCGCTCGGCTCTCGAGCCGACGGAGAACGTCAACCGCTTCCTGGGGACGATTCACCAACAGGGCTTGAGCCCCCCAGAGATAGAGCCATTCCGAAGTGGGCATGACCGCGGCCGCCCGGCGGATGGCGTAGTAGGCGTCCACCTGGTCGCCGACCAGCCGGCTTCGGAGGAAGTCCAGCATGGCCCGATCCCAAACCGCCAAAGTGGCCCGCCGTGCCTCGAGCGCGGTGCTCAGCGAATCGGCGGCCGGATAGGCACCGCTGGCGATCCGGGCGTACAGCGCCCACAAGAGAGGGGAGACGAAGCCGTTGTCCAGGCGGGCGGCCGCTTCCAGCACGGCGGTCGCGGCGCTCCATTGCGATCGCATCAGGAGCTCGAGGCCGTCCACGTACAGCTGGTAGGCGTTCAGACTCGGCGGCTGGCTGGCCGTCCCGATCCAGGTGTTGAAGCGCGGATCGACCACCGTGGCGAGCGCGCCGAGCACTTGGTCCCGGAGCGCCGCGACGCCCGGCAGCGGCTGTGCCTCAGGGGCCGTTTCGGTGATCGAGCGGACCAGCCGACCGCGGGAGGCATCCACGATCTCGCTCCGCAGCAGAACCTGATCGGCCGCCCGGGTAACGGATCCTCGCACCACCAACCCTTGCTCGGCTTCCCGAATCAACGGCTGACCCGGCCCGCGCCACGCTACGCTCGCCGGGATCACCTCGACCAAGCCGCTGTGGGCCAGACCTGCCGCGATCTGATCGCCCGCCAGCCGCGCCAGCTGCGCCAGACCGCTGTCGCTGGTGAGATTGTCGAATGCCACGACCACCACCCGCCGTGGCCGGGTCGGAGCGGGAGCGGAAGGCTTCCTGCCAACCAGGGTGATCACCCCGCCACCCAGCAGCGCCAGGGCGAGTCCGGTGATTACGACTCTCGCCTGTCGGCGACGAGTACCAGGCAGGGTAGACGGCATCAATGCCGCCGGTGCCGGGGCCGGGTCACTGACCGGACTGCTGTCCCGCCGCAGTCGGTCGGCTGCGTCCCCCAGCGCGGCCGACGGCTCCATCTCGAACTCGTTCCGCAGCCGGTGGCGGAAGGCATCGAATTCCCGCAGCCCGCCTGCTCGATCGCCTAACGCCCCGAGCACGACCAACAGACGACCCACGACCCCCTCGTCCCACGGGTCCAGGCGGAGCGCCTCGCGCAGCCAGTGAGCTTGCCCCGCAAGGTTGCGGGTGTCTCGCGCACGCTTCTCCAGCAGCAGGGCGGCCTGCTTGGCGCGGCGCGCCAGTTCGGCCCGCGTTCCATCCATCCACCGCTCAAATTCGGGGCAGCCATCAACATGGAAGCCGCTCAGGAGCTCGCCACGGTACAGTGCCAGGGCGGCCTCGAACTGGCCGTCGCGGGCCAGATCGTCGAATCCCCTGACGTCGCACCACATCCCTAGCCGGTTGACGCCCACCTCCTCCTCACCCCGGAGCAGCAGAATGTCTTTCCCCAGCACCTGACGAAGGACGTACAGGGCCTGGTTCAGAGCATGGCGGGCTCGGCCGGTGTCCAGGTCAGGCCAGAAGAGGGCCAGGAGCGCATCTCGCCGGCAGTGGCCCTCACCGGCAGCAGCCGCTAGGTACGCCAGCAGGGCCAGCCGCTTGGGTTGGGAGAGCAAGGATGGGAGTTCGCGGCCTTCCGCCGACCGGAGCTCCAGGGAACCGAGAAGCCTGAAGTGGATCACGCCATCCCTCTCTGGCGGTCACGGAGGCGGTGACGGCGGCGTGACCGGTGCCCATAGATTACGCCCGGCTGGTTGTTTCGCAAATCGAACTCAACGAGACCGGAGGTATCCATGAGGGGCTGGCGGGAGGGCGCCCGTCTCGTCCTGGGAGTCGCTCTGTGCGCATGCGCCACCAGCGATGTCGTCTCGGGACCTGGAAACATGAACCCGGCCAAGGGCGGGAACGCAGGAAGGAACGGCGGAGACGCCCTGGTCGTGGACATCGTCTCGGACGATTTCCAGGGTGACAACCTGGTGCAGTCGACCTGTGCCGGTGATTCGCAGGCCAGTTATCTGATTCGCTTCGGCGACACCGACCAGGGAACGAATCAGGGTTGCCTCGTGGTCACGACCAGCAGCGGCGCCCAGCTCGTGGACGGAATCGAGTTCACAGTAGGCGTCAGGTCGGGCGCAGTCACCAAGATCCAGATCTGGGGCCACGACGCCGCCGGCCCGTCCGGGATCTATCACAATTCGGACCCCATTCCAATCGTGCCCGGCGTGCCTGTGTCACCCGAAGGGTTCCGGGTCCATGTGCACGCGACCGACGTTCCGGTCTGGCGCATGAACGGGCATCTCTCGACCAAGAGGGTGGCGCAGGTGGGCACTGTGGACATCGGTGACCTGGTGTATCGGCTGCCCTGACGTCGGCAGGAATGAAGCCGCGAGGACGGAGGACTGAGTGAGCGAGCTGCCGCAATTTCGACTCGCTGCTCAGTCCTTTCGACCGCTCTCCTCCCACAGAATGTTATAGACGAATTCCCCCGGCCGCAGCATGCCGTAGAGCTCGCGCGCCAGCCGCTCCTGCACTTCCGGGTCGGTCTCCACCGCAATGGCTTCCCGCTCCAGCGAATCCACCTCCTGTTCCAGCTCGGCGATCCGGATTCGCTCCTCCCGCTGCTGCCGCTTGAGGGTGAAGAAGTCCCAGGTGCTGTATTCCCCGCCCTGCAGCGCGAAGAGCAGGGCCAGCGCCAGCAGCGCTACGACCAGCCGCCGGGCGGTCACAGGCGGTAGAGATCCCGGCCAGGATAGTGACCCAGCTCACCCAGCTCTTCGGCGATGCGAAGCAGCTGGTTGTACTTGGCGACCCGGTCGGTGCGGCTGGCCGAGCCGGTCTTGATCTGTCCCGCGCCGGTGGCGACCGCCAGGTCCGCGATGAAGGTGTCCTCGGTCTCGCCCGAGCGGTGCGAGATGATGACCCCGTAGGCGCTGCCCTTGGCCAGCTCGATGCACTGCAGCGTCTCGGTGAGGGTCCCGATCTGGTTGACCTTCACCAGCACGGCATTCCCCACGCCTTCGTCGATCCCGCGGCCCAGCCGGTCGACGTCGGTGACGAAGAGATCATCGCCCACCAGCTGGATCCGGTCGCCCAGCCGCTCGGTCAGCCGGGTCCAGCCGGGCCAGTCGTCTTCCGCCAACCCGTCCTCGATCGACACGATAGGATAGCGCTCCACCCAGCCGGCGTAGAGATCGACCATCTGCTCGGCGGTACGCCGGCTGCCGTCGCCCTTCTTGAAGACGTACTCCCCGTCCTGGTAGAGCTCCGACGCGGCCACATCAAGGGCGATCGCCATTTCGGTTCCGGGCTCGTAGCCCGCGTTCTTGATTGCCTGCATCAGCACGTCGAGCGCCGCCTCGTTGGACGGCAACTGGGGGGCGAAGCCGCCCTCATCGCCCACCGCAGTCGAGAGGCCCATCTTGCCGAGCACGCTCTTCAGGGCATGGAAGGTCTCGATGCCCATCCGGAGGGCATCGGCGAACGTATCGGCCCCGATCGGCACCACCATGAATTCCTGCGCGTCGACGTTGTTGGAGGCGTGGACCCCGCCGTTCAGGATGTTCATGAGCGGCACTGGCAGGATCCGGGACATCGGGCCCCCCAGATAGCGATACAGGGGCAGGCCGGTCTCCTCCGCCGCCGCGCGCGCCACGGCCAGCGACACCGCCAGCAAGGCGTTGGCACCCAGCTTGGATTTATTGCTGGTGCCGTCGGCCTCCATCATCTCCGCGTCCACCGCGATCTGGTCGGCCGCATCGATGCCCTCCAGTCGCGGTCCCAGCACCTCGTTGACGTTCTTGACCGCCTCCAGCACGCCCTTCCCGCCAAACCGCTTGGAATCCTGGTCGCGCAGCTCGACCGCTTCGTGCTCGCCGGTCGACGCCCCGCTCGGCACCGCGGCCCGTCCTCGGGCTCCGCTGGCCAGCACCACCTCCGCCTCGACCGTGGGATTCCCCCGGCTGTCGATGATTTCCCGCCCGTGGACTTCGATGATGGTGCTCATCAGGCTCGACGGTGAACAGTGAACAGTGAACGGTGAACGGTGAACAGTGAACGGTGAACGGTGAACGGTGAACGGTGAATGGCGAAGCGGAATCAATGTTGGCCCCGCAGTTCACCGTTTACGGTTAACTGTTTACTGTTTACTGTTGGGACTGTTTGCCGTTCACCGCGGTCCAGTAAGATAGTCATTCAACAGCGCCCAACGCTTTCATCGCCGCGCGGGCCTGCTGGCTCAGTGCATTGCGATCTTCGTAATCAAGCCCCGCCGTCGGGATGTCTTCGCCCACCCGCAGCACGACTTCGCCCGGCTTGGGCGCCAGCGAGAGCCGCGGCATCAGTTCGTAACTCCCCAGCACCACCACGGGCACCACCGGCACCTGGGCTGCGATGGCCAGCACGAAGGGACCCTTCTTGAACGGCATCAGCCGGCCATCGCGGCTCCGGGTGCCCTCGGCGAATACCAGCGCGGGATGGCCTCGGCGGATGATCTCGGCGGCCGCGTCATACGCGGCGAAGGCCGCGCCCTGGTTGCGCCGATCGATGACGATGTGCCCCGCGGCTTTCGCGGCCGCCCCGAACAGCGGCACCCGCAGCAGCTCCTTCTTCATCACGAACTTGGGGACCACCGGCAGCGCCGTCACCAGCACCGGAATGTCGATCATGGAAATGTGGTTGGAGACATAGACGACCGGACGGGGACGGAGCCGAGCCGGGCCTTCGATCCGCACCGTGATCCGCGCCGCCCGGAGCAGCCCGCGCGACCAGCCCAGCGCCGCCTCATCGTAGGGTCCGCCCGGCGTATCGGGGACGCCTCGCCGCGCCGTGCGGATCGCCCGGGTTCCCCAGACCAGGGTGGCCCAGACCGCGCCCAGGCTGAATCGGAGGGGGTTGATCATCCGAAATGATCATAGCCCTGGATCAATACCGGCCGGCCGACCAGCGTTAGGCGGACCCCCGTGCCGTCACCCATGCGTCCCACCCGGGAGAGGCGCGTGCCGGTATCGACCAGGCAACGCGCCGCGTCGTCCAGCGTGAAGCTCGGCGGAAGACAAGCCAACAGCTCGTAGTCTTCACCACCCCGAGCCGCGAAGACCTCGGGCTCCTCACCGGCTGCCTTCGCTTCGGGCCAGACCTCCGGCAGGACCGGGAGTCGTTCCAGCTCGATGTGGATCGCGACCCCCGATGCCACGGCGAGATGGGCGGCGTCCCCGGCGAGGCCGTCACTGAGATCGATCATGGCCGTGGCGCCATGGCCGGCGAGCCATCGCCCTGCCGCCAGCCGGGCGGTGGGGTGGGCAAAGGCGGAGCGGGCGTAGGGCTCGGGAATTCTCCGGTTGAGCCAGGCGGTCGTTGCCGCGCGGGCCCCGCCCAGCGACCCCGTGACCCAGACCATGTCACCCGGGCGGGCACCCCGCCGACTCATGGGGTGGGCGGCCCGCCCGAACACGGTTACGGCAATGGCCCAGCGATCCGAGGCTCCCAGATCACCACCCAGCACGACGCCCCCCCCCGCCGCCACCGCCGTGCCCACCCCCTCGAGCATCGAGGTCACCTCGTCCACGCTGGAGCTGCGCGGCGCGGTGACCGCCGCCAGCACTCCCACGCAGCGCGCCCCCGCGGCGGCCAGATCCGACAACGCGGCCGTGGCGGCCCGCCAGCCGGTTTCCTCCAGCGAGATCCAGTCGCGCCGGAA
>DASWKS010000400.1:0-14499 GCA_036396495.1 Gemmatimonadales bacterium | reverse complement strand
CAGGCCGGCGATCGCCGCCAGCACCAGCACTTCGGTCAGGAGCTGAGTCAGGATGCGGTACCGCGCGCCGCCCAGGGCAGACCGGACCGCCACTTCGTGGCGCCGCGCCATGGCTCGGGTGAGCAGCAGGTTGGCCGCGTTGGCACAGGCCACCAGCAACACGAACGACACCACCAGCAGCATCACCCGAAAGATCATGCGCGCCCGGGGCGGCACCAGCTCGTCGCGATAGCTCCGAGCCTGTACCGTTCGTTCCGCGTGTGTGGCAGGAGATGCCGCGGCGAGGCGCGCCGCCAGCGACTGGAACTCGACCCGTGCCTCATCCAGGGACCGGCCATCCCGCAAGCGGCCGAACACCGTCCATCCGGTTCCCTCGCCCGGCGCCGCGCTGGCTGATGGTGCGAAGGGAGTCCACAGGTCCTGCTCGACCGGAAAGCGGAATCCATCCGGCATCACCCCGATCACGGTTCGGGGCAAGCCGTTCACCCGGATCTCGCGACCCACGATCGTGGGATCGGCGTCATAGCGCCGGGTCCAGAGGGTATGACCCAGGATGACCACCGGTGGGGCGCCGGGTCGGCCATCCTCCACAGTGACGGTCCGTCCCAACGCGGGCCGCACCCGCAGGACCTCGAAAACCCCGGGCGTGATGACCGCGCCGGACCAGCGCTGAGCGAATCGGCTGGCGTCGCCCAGGTGAAATGTTTCATCGTCGTAGGCGGCCAACGTTTCCAGAGTGCGTTGCTGGCCCGCCAGGGCCAGCAGCTCCCAGGCCAGGAGGCGGCCGCCCTCGTCCCTTCGCAGCCGATCGATCCCCGCCAAGTGAACCAGCCGGTCCGGGGCTTCGACCGGAAGCTCGCGGAGGATCCCGCTGGTGATCGAGAACATGGTGGTGACGGCTGCGATCCCCATCGCAAGGGTGACGATGACCGCCAGCGCGAAGCCCGGGGCGCGCCGGATACCGCGAAGCGCACCCCGGACATCGCGCCCGAAATGCTCCAGCGGGCTGGTCAGCCGCAGCTCGCGGATCTGTTCCTTGATCGGGGAAAGGGGACCGAACGCCCGCCGAGCGGCTTGCCGAGCGTGGGAAGGCGGGACCCCGCGGCGAGCCCAGTCGGCGGCATCCATGTCCAGGTGGAAACGGAGCTCCTCATCGAGATCGCGCTCCGAACGTCCGGGGCGGATGAGGGCGCGCAAGGCGCGGGACAGGCGAGCGAGCCAACTGACGATCATGCCGACCTCCTGCCGGCAATATCGCTCTCATGTCGACTGTCGACAAGAGAAGAGCCCTAGTTGGCTCGCACTTCCACCAACTGCCATCCCGCTCCGCGGGTCTGTCGGTAACTGAGAAGAATGAGCTGCGAACGGCGTTCCGGACTGCCGGGGACTCGGTATTCCCGCCGCAATTCGACGAAGGCCAGCCCGCCTCCCACTTCCCGGAAATCTTCCACCGTCACCTCCGCGGTCTCGCCCCGGCGAAAATGGTCTCTTAGCGTGGCGGTGGCGTGGGCGGGCCCCAGCGCCGAGGACGGCTCCGCCCCGGGCAAGCGCAGCTTGAGTCCGCGGCTGCGGGAAACCAGGGAACCGAGGTCGCCCCGCAGCACCGCTTCCCGCGCAGCCTTCGCCACTTCGGACAGGGGCTGCTGAGCGAAGGATTCTGCCGGCAGGGCCAGCAAGACCAGCAGGAGCAGAGTCTTCATCATCGCAGTTCGGCTGCCAGCTCGGCCCAGACCTGGGCCGGATCCGCCGCCTGCAGGACCGGTCGACCAATCACCAGATGGCTCGCACCGGCCTGAGCCGCATCCCGGGGTGTTGCGGTCCGGCTCTGATCATCCGCCGGCTCACTGCCGCGCCGAATCCCGGGTACCACAATCAATGGCGCCGTCCCCAACTCCTGACGCAGAGGCTGTGCCTCCCGGGGCGAGCACACCACGCCCGCCAGTCCGGCCTGCAAGGCATTGCGACCTAACCTGATAGCGTCGGACAACAAATCAACGTCGGTCCGGCCGGTGGCCTGCCCGAAGGACGCCGGAGTGTGGCTGGTGAGGACAGTCACACCCACGATGTCCATATCCCGGCCGGCCGCTTCGGCCGCGGCCGTCATCATCTCGAGCCCGCCCAAGGCGTGGACCGTGGCCATCCGGACCCCCAAGCCGAGCGCGGCGGTCACCGCCCCCCGCACCGTATTAGGGATATCGTGCCATTTGAGATCCAGGAAGACCGACAAGCCCCGCTCCACCAGCCGGTGCACCAGGTCCGGGCCCTCCGTCACATAAAGGAGAGAACCGACCTTCACCCACCGGACCTCCGAGATCAGATCCAGCAGCCGCAGAGCGGACGCTCCGTCGGGAACATCGAGCGCGAGGATGATTTCCGGGTGCGGCGTCGCTCGACTCATGACCGCAGCTCCCTGACTATCCGTTCTGGAACCCGCGGATCAGCCAGCGCCGCCGTCCCGATCTGGATCAGCTGGGCTCCCACCTGGAAATACTGTCTGGCATCACCGGCGGTGCGGATCCCGCCTACTCCGATGACAGGGAAGGTACCCTCGGTTTTCTCCACCACCCGCCGCACCGCCAGGAGTCCAACCGGGAACAGGGCCGGTCCGCTGACCCCGCCGCTTCCCTGCCCCAGGCGCGGGCGCCCTTCTCGATACACCAGACCGGGCATCGTGTTCACCAGCGTGACTCCGTCCGCGCCCGCGTCGCGGGCGGTTACGGCCATGCCGGCGATATCGGGCAGGACCGGCGACAGCTTGACGAAGAGGGGACGCCTGGTGACGGCGCGAGCCCGTCGCACGATGCGGGTCACGCACTCGGGATCGGCGCCGAATTCCATTCCTCCGCGGGCCGTGTTGGGACAGGAGAGGTTGAGCTCGTAGGCGGCGAAACCGCTGAGCCCGTCCAGCCCGCCCACCACCTCGGCGTATTCCTCCTCGGTGAAACCGACCACGTTCACCAGCACCTGGGTGCGGGAGAGCCGGAGGCCCAGCCACGGTAGCTCGCTCTGCTTGACGGCTGCCAGCCCGGGATTGGCCAGCCCGACCGAGTTGATCATCCCACCCGGGAATTCGCCCACCCGGGGCGGAGGATTTCCTCGGCGCGGCTCGACCGAAACCGCCTTGGTCACCAAGCCGCCCAGGCGGTCGAGGTCGATCACGCCCTCGAGCTCCCGGCCGAAGCCGGCGGTCCCCGAGGCGAGTAAGACGGGATTCTGAAAATGGATGCCGAGAACGGTGGTGCCGAAGTTCCCGGTGCGGTCCGGACTATTCACGGCCCCCGGACCCCGGGCCCAGCGGAGAGTCCTGGGTCTTGCGCTCGTATTCCACCAGATACTGGATGATCGCTTCGGCGATCGCCTTGGCCAGCCGTTTCTGTGAGGCGGTCTGGGTCATCAGCCGAGCGTCGGCGCGGTTGGTGCTGAAGCCGACTTCCACCAGAATGGCGGGCCGGCGAGCGGTGTTCAGCACGATGAGGCCGGCCTGCTTGATCCCGCGATCCCCGCCGGAATGCACGTCGCCCAGTTGCCGCTGCACCAGCTCGGCTGCACGGGCCGACTCGCGCAGGTACTCGTTCAGCTGCAGGTCCTTGAGGATGAAGTCGAGCCCGCCGGCGCCCTGGTTCTCTTCCTGGTTCTGATCGAACCGGACCGCTTCGTTTTCCATCCGGGCGACCCGGGCCGCGTCCTCGGTCCGCGCCTCGGCCAGGAAATAGGTCTCGAAACCCCGCACCGCGTTGTATCCGCCCCGCCGCGGCAGAGAATTCACGTGCAGACTCACGAACAGATCGCAGTCGACGGCGCAGTACCGGCCTCGGTCACGCAGGTCGATGAGGGTATCGCGAGAGCGGGTCATCGTCACCTGCACACCCCTGGCCTTCAATTCCTGCCGGACCAGAAGCCCCATCTCCAGTGTCACGTGCTTTTCCTTGATCCCGCTCGGGAAATAGAGCCCGGGGTTGCCGGGATCGACCCCGCCATGACCCGGGTCGATCGTGACCCGATGGACTTTCCGGAAGAGCCCGCCGGTCGGCTCAGTGGCAGCGTTGGCACCGGCCGACACCACCCGGGTGCCTGTGACCGGCGGCCTGGGCTCGCCGGCATCGACCAGGCGGGCGGTGATCGGATCCCAACGGAATCTCGAGCTCAGGTGACGGGGCAGCGCGTCGGTCAGGAATTGGAGCGGCAGAAAGAGACTGTCACCCCGCACCGTCGCGGTGGAGGCCAGTGCGAAGAGCTTGTCCGCCACAGTGTAGACCCGGGCACCGAGCAGGAAGCGAAACGGCGTGGGCCCGACTCGTACTTCGGCCCATACCCCATCGGAGGAGCTGGTGCCCCCCAAAGCGGTGAGGGTGAGCCCGGCAGGAATCAGCTGCCCCATCCCCGAGTCGGTGGTGACCGGGATGCGGCGTTCCCCCGCCGGTGTCATGATGGTGACGCTGCCCGGCGCGGTACCGAGAATCGCGGTCGCAAGGAGCGCGGCGATCATTCGCGACCCTGTCTGGCTACCACCCGCGCCATCTCCCGGTCGGCGATCTTCTGTCTGAGTGTCTCACGTTTGTCATGCGCCAGCTTGCCTTTGGCAAGCCCGATCAGGACCTTGGCTCTTCCCCGCTCGAAATACAGCTCCAACGGAACCAGGGTTCGTCCCTGCTGCTCGACCGCCCCGACCAGGCGCTCGATCTCGCGCCGGTGCAGCAGCAGCTTGCGGGTCCGCACCGGAGGGTGGTTCCAACGATTGCCCTGCTCGTAGGGAGTGATGTGCATCCCTTCCAGCCAGACCTCGCCCTTGCGGACCTGAGCCCAGGCTTCCTTGATAGACGCTTTTCCGGACCGCAGGGCCTTCACCTCGGTGCCATGCAGCACGATACCGGCCTCCAGCGTCTCCAGGATGAAGAAGTCGTGGGTAGCCTTGGGATTGCGGGCGACCGTAACCCGCTCCCGCTTGCCGGCGGGTGGGACGCCGCGCTGGTTCATAAGTCCATCATACAGCAAAAGATAGGCCGGGTGTGGTGGATGGGCAACGCTACGCTTGCAGACCCCTGGAAGAGTCCTTAGGTTTGGCCCGCCTGCCGGAGTGGTGGAATTGGTAGACGCGCGGCGTTCAGGGCGCCGTGGGCGCAAGCCCGTGTGGGTTCGAGTCCCACCTTCGGCACTTCCAACCGCAGTAAACCCTAATACCTTGCCAGCTTGTCATCGACCCGGGCAGCCCAGGCGTCGATGCCGCCGGACAGGCTCTTGACCCGGACGAACCCGGCGCCGCGGAGCATTCGCCGGGCGGTCATGGACCGGACACCCCGATGACAAACCGTGACAATGTCCCGTCTGGGGTCGAGGTCCGCCAGCCTGTCACCCAGCCTGGACAGTGGAATGAGCCGGCTTCCCGCGATTCGCGCGACCTCCCACTCCCAGGGATCACGCACATCGATCACCTGGGGAGGCTCGGCTGTGCCGAGCGCGGCCGAAAGTGCTTCGGGTGACAGCTCCGCGTCCTCGTCATGAACAGCCGTGGTGCCGCAGAAGGCGGCGTAGTCGATCGGCGCCGTGATGCTCGGCACATCGCCGCACACAGCACACGCGGGATCACGGTGAACCGAGAGCTCGCGCATGCGAAGTTCCAGTCCGTTAAACAAAACCAGCCGGCCCACCAGCGATTTCCCCGAGCCCAGCGACCACTTGATGGCTTCGAGCGCCTGGAGTGAGCCCACGATGCCAGGCAGAACGCCCAGGACACCAGCCTCCGCGCAACTCGGTACCAGCTCCGGGGCCGGAGGCTCGGCGAAGAGGCAGCGATAGCAGGGACCGCCGGGAGCGGCGAAGATGGAGATCTGACCGTCGAAGCGGAAGATGCTGCCATAGACGTAGGGGCGCCCGGTGAGAACAGCCGCATCGTTGACCAGGTACCGGGTCGGGAAATTGTCACTGCCGTCGACGATGAGATCGTACCGCTGAAAAATCCCGAGGGCGTTGGCGGCGGTGAGCTGTTCCGGCAGCAGCTCGAGGGTTACTCCGGGATTCAGGTCGGTGAGCCGCGCAGCGGCGGATTCGGTCTTCAGGTGTCCGACGGTGGACATGCCATGCAGGATCTGCCGCTGGAGATTGGTGAGATCGACCCGGTCGCCGTCGATGATCCCCAGGGTTCCGACGCCGGCCGCGGCGAGGTAGAGCGCGGCGGGGCTCCCAAGTCCACCCGCGCCAACCAGCAGCACTCGCGCGGCACGCAAACGTTCCTGCCCCTCGAGCCCGACTTCGGGCAGCGTCAGATGACGAGCGTAGCGAATGAGGTCATTGGGGTTCAGTACCATGACTCGAATATTAGGCGGGCGGGCGGGCGGGCGGGAAGTAACGAAGCCGGCCCGTATCCGAGGGGCCGGCTTGTCGAGGCTTTCCGTCCGTCCGTCAGTCCGTCCGCCCGTCAGACGTCAGACGAGCGCGACAACCTCCGTGACCTTGCTCTCTTCCTGCATGAGATCCGCAACGGTGATGCTCTCAAGAAACCGATCGATCCGTCGCTGCAACGAGACCCACACCGGCCGGATAGAGCAGGCCGCGGACGAGGAGCAGCGCTCGGGGTCGACCTGGTGGTTCTCACAGTTGATCTCGAAGGTCTGCCGCTCCGAAGCCGTCATCACGTCGTGGACGGTGAGCCGCTCGGCCTCGCGGGCCAGGGTGTAGCCGCCCTTAGCGCCGCGAATGCTGTCGACCAGACCGGCCCGACGCAGCCGCAGCAGGATCTGTTCGACGTAGTCGGCCGGGAGTCGCTCCGAGTCCGCCAGTTCGCGGGCCGACAGTGCCCCGTGGCCCGCACGGCGGCGCTTGGCCAGGTTGATCACGATGATGAGGCTGTATTCGGTCCAGGTTGTTACGCGCATGGCACCGAATATAGGCTATCGCCTAGCATATTCGTGCTAATTTAGGATTAAGCTAATATGAAGCGATGCTTAGAGTCGCAAAACTGTTCTGTGCGTGTTTTTCGACCGCCTTCGACGATCTTCGACCGGTAGTTACGCTCCTTCCCCCGGCACCCCCAGGTCGGTCATGGCCCGCAGGTCCAGCACCTCATCCAGCTCCCGGCCCTGCAACAACTGCTTCTGCACGACCAGCTCCCTGACCGTGAGCCCGCTCGCCACCGCCTCTTTGGCGAGCTTGGCGGCTTCGGCATAGCCGAGCTTGGGCGCGAGCGCCGTCACCAGGGCGGGACTGCGCTCCAGCCAGTAGGCGCACTGCTTCTCGTCGGCCTCGATCCCACGCACGCAGTCGACGTCGAATTGCCGGTTTGCATTGGCCAGGATCTGGATGGCGAACACCGCGTTGTGGGTGATGACCGGCATCATCACGTTGAGCTCGAGCTGGCCGGCTTCCGCCGCCAGGGCCACTGTCGTGTCACAGCCCAGCACCTGGTAGCACACCTGATTCACCATTTCGGCGATGGAAGGATTGACCTTGCCGGGCATGATGCTGGAGCCCGGCTGGACCGCCGGCAGGAGGATTTCGGCGAAGCCGGTGCGGGGACCGGATGCGAGCAGGCGGATATCGTTGGCAATCTTGTTCAGATCCAGCGCGTAGGCCCGCACCGCGCCGCTCATGGTGGCGATGTCGCCCATGGACTGCATCAGCTGGACCCGGTCTTCCGCCACCCGGAGGTCCAGTCCGCTCACCGCCCGCAACTGCTCCACCATGAGTTCGGGATACTGAGGCTCGGCATTCAGGCCGGTGCCGACCGCGGTTCCCCCGATGTTCATCACCTTGAGCCACTCGGCGGCCTGAAGCAGCTTTTCCCGATGCCGTGCGACGGTGCGGCCGTAAGCCGCGAACTCCTGACCCAGGCGAATGGGCGTGGCATCCTGCAGGTGGGTGCGGCCCGACTTGACGACATGATCGAACTGCCGGCCCTTTTCGAGGAGCGATGCGGCCAGTCCCTCCATCGCCTCCAGCAACCGGGGTAACGTCGCGAGCGTGGCCAGCCGCATGGCGGTGGGGATGACGTCGTTGGTGCTCTGTGCCATGTTCACGTGATCGTTGGGATGCACCGGGCTGTAGGAGCCCCGCTTGTGACCCAGGATCTCGTTGGCCCGATTGGCGAGCACCTCATTGCAGTTCATGTTGTGGCTGGTGCCCGCGCCCGCCTGGTAGACGTCCACCACGAAGTGATCGCGATGGCGGCCGGCCAGCACCTCGTCGGCGGCCTGCACGATGGCGTCGGCCACGGTCCCATCCAGTCGGCCGGTCTGTTTGTGGACCTGGGCGGCCGATCGCTTGATCCAGACGACGGCGTCGACGAAGATCGGCAGCGGACCGAGCCCGGAGATCGGAAAATTCTCCACCGCTCGCTGGGTCTGGATGCCATATAACGCATCCGCCGGCACCGGTTTCTCGCCGAGCGGGTCCTTTTCTATGCGAGTAGACATATCACAGGGGTGAACGGTGGCGGAGTACTTCGTGACGCCCGCAGCGCTGGCGACGTTCGCATCCGGGCGCTACACCAAGGCCGACCTGGCGCGCGGAACCCGGTTGTTCCTCGGCCTCAATTGCTTCGAGCCGGGGCAAATCCAAGCGGTACATACACATGCGGACGCGGACAAATTCTACCTGGTCCTCTCCGGAAAGGCGAGGATCCAAGTGGCCGACCAGACGGTCGAAGCCGGCCCGGGCGATCTGATCTGGTGCCCCGCCGGGGTGCCGCACGGCATCGACGAGGCGATGGAACGCACCACGATTCTGGTGGGCATGTCCCCCCCACCCTGACACGAAGAGTGCGGCAGCCCTCGGAGGGACATCACCGCGGCGCGTGAGGAATGGCCACCTCGGTCATGCGCTGGATCCGCCCGTCCGGAAGCGGAACCTCACCGTAGACCATGTAGGGCGACTCTTCCACCAGGTACCAAGTCGCCAGGAGCTTCTGGTCGGTGAGTCGCCGCTCTTCGACCTTCCAGGCGTTCCATTCGGTCCCTTCGATCTGGATCGGGGCCCGACCCAGCACCGTGAAGATCCGCACCTCGGAATCGGTCATGTTCGGCCCCCAGACCGGTGCGGTCATGACCGCGCCCTCCTTGAGTCCGGCCGCCAGCGGGACCAGGTCGGAAGCCGAAGCGATGAAGCCGGGTCGCTGCAGGACGAGATCGACCAGCTGAACCGCGGTATCGGGCGGTGTTCGCCGGGTACCGCGCACCCGGGTTCCCTCGATGGTGAGCCGCATGAAAGCACCGGTGCTCGAGGTGCGGAAGTAGCCGTATGGAGCCAGGGTTTCCCGATCGTAGGTCTGGAGAATCTCCCAGGTCTGGGTGGAACCATCGGGGGCGGATCGGGTACCCCGAGTGACCCATCGCATGATGGGACGCCCGGCGGAGTCACCCAGCGTCAGCTGGTTGGTCCATTCCGTGATCGGCTTGCTGTCGGCCGGACCGACCTGGACCCTGACCCGGGCGGAATGGGGCGCGTAGACTCGGCCGTTGATGGCGGTGGAGCCGACCTCGAGCCGCAGCGTGTCAGCCGAAACACCCGGAGCCGACGGAGCGGCGGTGCTCCCCAGCATCAGGGTCAGGGTCAGAGCCAGGGTCATGGCGACAGCTCCAGCGAGGAGGGTATCAACAACCTACGGCCACGATGAGGGAAGGATTCGCCCCGGAGGGCCTAGACCAGAAAGGGATTGTGGAGCCGCTCGGCCCCGATGGTCGTCTCGGGCCCGTGACCTGAGAGAACCCTGGTGCTGTCGTCCAATGTCAGCAGCTGAGACCGGATGCTGTTGATCAGTGTCTCGTAGCTGCCGCCCGGGAGATCGGTCCGGCCGATCGATCCCGCAAACAGCACGTCGCCCGAAAGCACCACGCCCGGCCCGACGAAGCTGACGCTGCCGGGCGAGTGCCCCGGCGTGTGCCGCACTTCGAAACTGGCTTGGCCCACCCGCAGCGTCTGACCATGGCTCAGCGGGTGCTGCGGGGGCGGAAGCGCGCCCGCCCTGACCCCGAGCCACAGGCCCTGCTGGGGCAGATTGTCGTAGAGCGGCCGGTCGGCCGGGTGAAGCCAGATGGGCGCCCCGGTCGCCTGGTGGATTTCTCGCACGCCCAGGATGTGGTCGAGGTGCGCGTGGGTGACCCAGATGGCGCTCAGTCGAGCCCGGCGCTGCTCGATTCGGGCGAGGAAGGTTTCCCATTCCTGGCCCGGATCGATCAGGACGGCTTCACCATCGGGCGAGAAGATCAGATAGCAGTTCTGGAGGAACTGCCCGTTAGGGATGGCGACGATCTCCGGGTCAGACACCCGCAGGCGCGGCGCTGCGGCGTCCGGCCAGGTACTTCTCCACCGCGATGGCGGCGGTGGTCGCGTCCCCCACCGCGGTGGTGATCTGCCGGGTCAGCTGGACCCGGAGGTCCCCGGCCGCGAACAATCCCGGAATGGAGGTCATCATCCGGTCATCGGTGATGACGTATCCGCTCGGGTCGTGGGCAAAGTGTTCTTTGATCAGGCCGCTGTTAGGCGTGAACCCGACGAAGATGAAGATGCCGGTGACGGACAGCTCCGAGCGCGTGCCGTCCACCGTGTTCTCCAGCGCCAGATGCTTGACTCCCTGGGGGTCGCCCCGGATCTCGGTCACGGTGGTGTTCCAGATGACTTCCACCTTGGGGCTCGCCAGCAGCCGCTCCTGCAGCAGCCGGGAGGCCCGGAACTGGTCGCGCCGGTGGATGACGTACACCTTGGCCGCATAGCGGGTCAGGTACTCGGCTTCCTCTACGGCGGCGTCGCCGCCGCCCACCACTGCAATGGTCTCGCCCTTGAAGAAGGCCCCGTCACAGACCGCGCAGTAGGACACGCCCCGACCCGCGAATTCGGCTTCGCCCGGGACACCCAGCCGGTTGGGGGTGCCGCCCGCGGTGAGGATGACGGTAGTGCCGCGGTAGACCGTACCGGAACCGGTCTCGACCCGGAAGGTGCCATCGGCTTCGCGCCGGATGGCCTCGACGTACTCGGTCCGGATGTCGGCCCCGAAGGCCTTGGCGTGCTCGGTCATCCGCTCCGACAGGTCGGGGCCGAGAATACTGATGAACCCGGGATAGTCCTCGATCTTCTCGGTGTTGAGCAGCTCGCCGCCGGGGATCCCGCGCTCCAACACCACGGTCTTGAGCATGCCGCGCCCGGCGTAGAGCGCCGCGCACAGGCCGGCCGGGCCGGCACCGATGATGATCACGTCGAAGGGTTCAGCCATCATGGTCTCGAGTCGCGAGGCACGAGTTCATCGAAGTACAACGCCTCCCGGAGCGCAATGGTTCCTCACCAGACGCGCGACTCGCGACTCGCGACCCGCGCCTCCATGGCCATCACCCACTCCACCGGCACGGCCCACGCCCCCAGGTGACAGGCGGGATCACGCTCGTCGCCGTGCCAGTCGGTGCCGCCGGTGCGGAGCAGTCCCAGGGAACCAGCCAGCCCGTCGAGCATGGCGGTGAACTCGGGCGGATGGCGGGGGTGCCGCACTTCCACGGCGTCCAGTCCATCCAGCATCAGGCGCGACAGGGTAGTCCGATTGGCCCGGTCGCGCAGGTGCGCGGCCGACACCAGCCCGCCCGCGCCATGCACCAGGTCGGCCACCAGGGCGAGGTCGGGAAGCACTTTCTCGACGTAGGCCCGCCGCCCCAGCCCCAGGAACTCATCGAACGCGGTCGCGACATCCGGCACCTTCCCCAGTCGGACCAGCGCACGCGCTACGTGCGGCCGGCCGATCGAGGCATCGCCCGCCTCCGCCAGCACGTCGTCGACGCTGATGGCGACGCCCCAGGCCTGGAGGCTCTCCACCATCTGTCGGGCCCGATCGAACCGCATCTGCCGCGCATCGATCAGAAACCGCTCGATGGCGGGATGAGCCGGCGGCAGAAAGTAGCCCAGCAGGTGCATTTCGCCCCAGGCCACCCGCACCGAGAATTCGCACCCGCAGATGACGCGCACCCCCAGCCGCTGGCCGGCTTCCAGGGCCTCGGTCAGTCCGTCGAGGGTGTCGTGGTCGGTGAGCGCGATGATGTCCAGCCCCGCCTCCCAGGCGCGCTGGACCACGAGGCCGGGCGGCAGGACGCCGTCGGACGCGGTCGAATGCACGTGAAGATCGGCGCGGCGCGGGCTCAGCGACGGTATCCCAGCTCGGGTGAGGTCCAGGCCGGCTGCGACATGGACAGGAGCTCGGAAAGCTCGCGATCGGTGAGGGCCGAGAGCGACAGCTCAGTGCTCTTGGCGGCCAGCGGGGAATAGCGCGCGATCCGCTGCTCCCGGCGCTCGTCCTCGCTGGTGAACACGATGCCGAACTCGTCCTTCACGTATTGGGTCCGGCGGCCGCTGGGAGACACGCTCCAGCGGCGCCCGTCGACCTCGATGATCCGTTTGGGCATTGGGTCAGCCCTCCTCGCTCAGGGGGAACTCCTCCCAGAGCGGCTCCCCAGTGTCGTACTCCGCCACCGCGTGAAGCCGCGCGTCCAGCGCGGCCTCCTCGCGAGCGGCGGGCTCGAGTCCGGCCGGGTCCTTTGCTTCCCGGAACTCGAGCAGCAGTTCGGGATCGGCGGTGCTCCGAAAGACCCAGACGTGTTGGCCCCGGCCGGCGAATCGGGCCGCGAGCTCGGCGGCGGCGCGGCGATAGATCGGCTGAGCCGCCAGGGTCACCCGGGTCCGCCGGGCGAGCAGCACCCGCGGCATCAGGCGGCGCCTTCGGGGAAGTTCTCGAGCGATTTGCGCACCTCCGCCAGAAAGCGATCCGCGTCGGCCCCATCCACGATCCGATGATCGAAGGACAGCGCCAGCATCCCCTTGGTGCGGATGCCGATCAGGTCGGAGCCGTCGGGCCCGGTCACCACGGCCGGGCGCTTTTCGATGCCACCCACAGCCAGGATGGCCGATTGCGGCTGGTTGAGGATCGGCAGGCCAACCCAGGTTCCGAATACCCCCGGATTGGTGATGGTGAAGGTGCCCTTCTGCACCTCGTCCGGGCTCAACCGCTTGCTGCGAGCCCGCTCGGCCAGATCGTTGATCGCGCGGGCGAGGCCCATCAGCGACAGCTCGTCCGCCCGCTTCACGACCGGCACGATCAGGCCCCAATCGAGCGCCACCGCGATGCCCAGGTTGATGTCGCGCCGGAAGATGGTGCTCTCTCCCGAGACCGCGGCGTTGAGCACCGGATGCTGGCGCAGACTGTCGGCCACCGACTTCGCGAGGAAGGCGAGGAAGGTGAGGTTCACGCCCCGCTCGGTGTACTCGCCCTTTTTTCTGGCGCGCAGCTGCGCCACCCGGGTGTAGTCGACCTCGATGACGCTGTTCACGTGGGCCGAGACCCGCCGCGACATGATCATATGGTCGGCCGTGAGCTTGCGGATCTTGGACCAGGGCTCCACCCGATCGCCCGGCCACGGCTCCACCACCGGCCCCGGAATCAGGGTGACCCCCGGGGCGGCGGACGGGACGGCTCGAGGAGCAGGGGGCTCCGCCGCCGCAGCGGCCGGCGCGCCCCGTTCGAGGAACGCCAGCACATCGTTCTTGGTGACCCGGCCCGCCATTCCGGTCCCCGGGATCACCCCGATATCCAGATTGTGTTCGGCGGCGATCTTGCGAACCAGGGGCGTCGATTTGCGCCGCAGCCGCTCTTCCAGCGATTCGACCTCGCCGCCGGCCGGCTGGGGCGGTGGGGTCGGCTGGGGACGGGGATCCGATACGGGCGCGGGCCGCGCCGGCGGGGCCGGGTGGGGCTCCGCCTTGGAGGGCGGGGCCGGCGGAGAGGGCGGGGCCGGCGGCGCGGCCGCGGGAGTGGAGGGCGGGCCGGATGCCGCCGCGGAGGCGTCGGTCTCGATCCGGGCCACTACCGTCTGCACCGCCACGGTCTGCCCTTCGTTCACCAGGATCTCGGCCAGCACGCCGGCCGAGGGCGAAGGGATCTCCGCGTCGACTTTATCAGTCGAGATCTCGAAGATGGGCTCGTCCCGTTTCACGGTCTCGCCCGACTTCTTCAGCCACTTCGAGAGGGTCCCCTCGGCGATGGACTCGCCCATCTGGGGCATGATGACGTCGATCTTTGCCATCCACAGCTCCTCAAGCGGTCGGTCAGTCGGTCAGTATGCCGCCAGCCACCGACACGCGTTCACCAGATCATCCGTCTGCGGCAGGACGAAATCTTCCAGCGTCGGGGCGTAAGGCAGCGGAACATCGTGAGCACACACCCGGCGCACCGGCGCGTCCAGCCACTCGAAGCACAGTTCGTTGATTCGGGCCACGATCTCACCGGCGACGCCGCCGGTCCGGGTATCCTCATGCGCGACCAGGACCCGGTTGGTCTTTCGTACCGCCCTGACGATCGCCTCGTCATCCAGGGGAGCCAGGCTCCGCAGGTCGAGCACCTCGACGGAGAGCCCGTCCCGCTCCAGCCGCTCGGCGGCCTCGAGCGCCTTCCACACCATGGCCGAGTAGGTGATGATCGCGAGGTCCTTCCCTTCCCGCGCCGTCCGGGCCACGCCGATCGGCGTCAGGATCTCCTCACCG
>DASWKS010000399.1:0-2785 GCA_036396495.1 Gemmatimonadales bacterium | reverse complement strand
AGCGCGCGCCGTCCAACAGCGCGGTGCGCACCGGCTCAGGCACGCCGGGGTCCAGGTAGTACACGATCGGCTTCACCGGATCGCTGATCGGTGCCGAAGGATCGCGCTTCTCCAGGCGGTGCCGGGTGATGAACCGCCGATTCACCGGCTCCGGAAAGGGCGCCGAATAGTCGGCGTAGGCGAAATCGAAGTAACCCGCCCGGGGATCGAACTCGCGGGGCGTGTATCCCGCGTCGGGCAGCTGGATGAACGAGTGTCGCTGCCGGACCGTGATCGCCCCGGGCGTGGGAGTGACGTCCCGCACCCAATCGCCGGGTTGATCTCCCGCAAACGTCAGCGTGACCTCCAGCTCCGAGTTCCGGGGGAACGCCTTGGTGCGCGGCAGGTAGACCGCGCTGCGGCTGAGGTCGAGCCGGTAGGTCCCCTGGCGGTTTCGGGCCAGCGCGGGGATCACTCCGTGCCCATCACGCAGGGCGAAATCGGTGGCGTCCACCAGGACCCGGCCGTCAGCCGCGGCCTCGACCTTGAACCCCCAGAGCGCCGAGCTGGCGAATGACTCGGCCACCGCGCGGCGCTCAGCCGGGTTGGTGGTGCGCTCGGCCCGATAGCGCAGGTTGGGCTGCACCATGAGGACCTTGGGGCCGATGCGATCGAAGCGGACGATCGCCTCGCCGCCCAGCTGGCTCCGATCGAGCCCGATATCGTTGGACCCGAGACCGGCCGGCAGCGAGACGACGTAAAGCAGTTCCTGCCCGGGGACCAGTTCCAGAAAGACCTTGCCGGCGGTGCTGTCCCAGTAGATCGGAACGAAGCCATCCAGCTTCTGCATCCCTCGCGTCTTGTCCGCGGTCGACGGCAGCTGGGCATGAACCGGTAGGGCGATGATCGAGGCGAATCCGAGGAGCAGCTGGCGACTGGAAGCGGGAAGCTGGTAGCGCATGGTGATCGGTCCCGGAGAAAGGCGTGGCGGGACCAATATATACGACAACGGCGGGGAGACCCCGCCCGCGAGTCAGAGTTGCCGGGACCGTTCGATCGCGGTCCGGATCCGGTCCAACAGGTCGGGGGGAGCCGAAACGCAGCGGAGCTTCTGTTTCAGCGCACACAGGATCCCGGCTTCGAACTTGAACTCGCGGGCGCACACCTCGCACAGCGCCAGATGCTCTTCGATGCAGCGCACATCGCCGGCCGACAGCTCTCGATCGAGATAGTCCTCGAGGCGTGCAAAGGCGGCCCGGCAGTCGAAGTGGGTTGGTTGGTCCACGATCACTCCTCCAGCGCCGCTGGACCGACGATGCCGCGCTCCTGTGCTACCGTCCAGAGCGCCTTCCGCAACATCCGGCGAGCCCGGTGCAACCGCGAGCGAACGGTTCCAATGGGCACGTTGAGAATCTCGGCGATCTCCTGGTACGGCAAATCCTGCATGAAGTACAGCGTCGCGGCGGCGCGGAAGTCGTCCGGCAGCGCCGCCAGGGCTTGCTCCACCGACTCGGCATCCAACCGGTCCAGCAATGCCGCTGCCGTGTCCTCGCTCGGCTTGAGCCCCGCCGCCTCGGCCTGCTCGTAGAGGTACAGCTCGGGCGTATCTTCCAGTTCGACCGCCACACCAGCCCGCCGCTGGCGGCGGTAGTTGGAGTAGAACCGGTTCAGCAGGATCCGATAGAACCACGCCCGGAAGTTGCTGCCGGTGGTGAAGCTGCCGAAGCCGCGATGGGCCAGGAGCGCAGCGTCCTGCACCAGATCCTCGGCGTCGGCCGGGTTTCCGGTAAGTCGCATGGCCGTGCCATAGGCTTGTTCGAGCACGTCGGCCAGCAGCGTCTCGAAATCGGATGCCGGCTTGATTCCGGCGGCAGCCTCCGCATTCATGGCGCGGAGAGTAGCGCCGTCGCGCGGGCTGGCGCAATCTCCAATCGTAATGCGCCCGAAGCCCGGGAAGTTCCCGGGTGGTGGGAATCTTCCGCGGGCCAGGGGCGTTCGGGAGAAGCCATGTCACTCACTGCGGCAACCCTGTTGGCATCACTGGTGGCCGGGTATCTGGCGGCGGGGATGGGGTTTGCCCTGCCATTCGCCTTCCGTTGGGCCGGCCGCCTGGATCCGGTCGCGGCCTCCGGCACCCGTGGCTTCCGCCTCTTGATCATCCCGGGCGCGATGCTGCTCTGGCCCTGGCTGGGGCTGCGGCTGTGGCGCGCGAGCCGGACGAGGCGGCCGTGATCCGACCGCTCCGCCGGGCCCATGTCGTGCTGATTGTCATCGTGGCCGCGGTGGCGCTACCGCTGGTGCTGCTCGCGATCGGGCTCGGCCAATGAGCGTTCGCTACCAGTCGGTCAACTGGAATCGGCAGAAGCGGCTCTATGATCTGGTGCTCGCGGCCGGAGTCGCGGCGTCGGTGGGCGGATTCGCCGCGGTGTCGCTCTCGCGGCCCCACGCCACGGTCGAAACCGCGCTGATTCGGGGACTGGGCCTCACCGCCTTCGTCCTGCTCCACGTGATCCTGGTGATCGGCCCGCTGGCCCGACTGGACCGGCGCTTTCTCCCCCTGCTGTACAATCGCCGCCATCTGGGCGTCACCATGGCTCTGCTCGCCCTGGGGCACGCCGCCTTCGCCACGCTGCAGTATCACGGCGGTGGGGACGTCCATCCCGTCGTGAGCCTGTTGCAGGGTGCACCTACTACCCGTTTCCCCGGCGAGTTTCCCTTCGAATACCTGGGCCTGGCCGCGCTGCTGGTGCTCGCCCTGATGGCCGCCACCAGCCACGACTTCTGGCTTTCGGTGCTGACACCTCCG
>DASWKS010000398.1:0-7508 GCA_036396495.1 Gemmatimonadales bacterium | reverse complement strand
ACCTCGATCACCACCGGGCCGATACTCTCGGGGAGGCACTCGCAGCCCCGCAGGATGGTGTACTGGTAATTGCTGACCTCGGCCTGGAACCATTTGGCCCGGGCCAACGCCAGCGCCGTGACGGGGTCGCTCGGGCCGGTGGAGTGGGAGCAGGCCGCGGCGAGCCCCAGGACGGAAACCAGGATCGAACGCATGATCCGGACCCAAAGGCAGAAGGCGTGCCGCGAGCTGGATTATGCCAACTGACAGTACCACAAAAGGTTAGGCGGGTGACTCGGTTGTGGATGGGCGCCGGGGAAGTGTCGTTCTGACACGTGGGTGGGCAAAACGGCTATTCTCCCAGGACCTTCACGATTACCCGTTTGCGCCGCTGTCCATCCCATTCCCCGTAGAACACCCGTTGCCACGGTCCCAGATCCAGTTTCCCGACGGTGATGGGAAGGATGACCTCATGGCCGATCGTCAGGCTGCGGAGATGGGCCGCGGCATTGTCCTCGCCGGTGTCGTTGTGCCGGTAACGCTCCGGGCTCCAGGGCGCCACGCTGTGTTCCAGCCAGTGCAGGATATCGTGCCACAGGCCGGACTCGTGATCGTTCACGAATACGGAGGCGGTGATGTGCATCGCGGAGACCAGCGCCATTCCTTCGCGGACGCCGCTCGCGGCCACCTGGGCCTGCACCTCATCGGTGATGTCGATGATCTCCTGGCGGCGCTTGGTCTCGAACCAGAGATAATGAGTGTGACTGGTCATCTCATCCCCAGGAGTGGGTCGCCAGCTGTGCCTCGGCGGCCCGCGCCTGCTGCTGCCCTTCCTCCACGTTGACCAGCGCCAGCAGGGCGCCACCCACCACGAAGAACAGAATGATGCTGAGGATCGCGCTCTGGCTCGATCCGGTGCTCCGGACCATGACCGCGAAGAAGAGCGGCCCGATGATGCCGGCGAACTTCTCGAACACGCTGAAGAAGCCGAAGAACTCGCCCGAGCTCTGACTGGGGATCATGGACGCGAAGAGCGAGCGGCTCAATGCCTGAGTCCCGCCCTGGACCGTACCGACCAGGCAGGCGAGTACGATGAAGTGCAGGGGCGTGGTCATGTAGTACCCCAACACCGAAATGCCGACGTAGACCAGCAGTCCGATGAAGATGGACCGCTTGGCGCCGATGCGCCCGGCCAGCCGACCGAACAGAAACGAAAAGGGAATCCCGATGAACTGCACCGCGGCAATGGCTCCGATCATGACGGTACGGCTCAAGTGCCGTTCCTCGCCGTAAATCGTCGCCATGCGGATGATGGTCCCGATCCCGTCGTTGTAGATGAGAAACGCGATCAGGAGCAGGAAGGCCTGCCGGTACTGCCGCAGGTGACGGAGGGTCCCTCCCAACTGCCGGATCGAGGTCCGTAAGGCGCCCCCCGCGGCCGGGGTCGCGGGACGGGGGAGGGCCGGCGGCTCGGGGATTCGCCGGAACAGCGGGATGGAGAACACCACCCACCAGACCGCGGTGAGCAGGAAGCTGATCCGGGCCGGCAGCGAGGCCTGGGCCGGCGTCAGTCCTTCGCCCGACGGCAGGCCGAAGAGACCGGGGGCCTGGATCATCGCCAAGGCGAGCAGCAGCAGGACGCCGCCACCCAGATACCCCAGCGCGTAGCCGCTGGTCGAGAGCCGGTCCATCTCCTCGGGCGGCGAGACGTGCGGCAGCAACGCATCGTAGAAGACGAAGCTGCCGTTGGCACCGACGTTTGCCAGCATGAACAGCACCAGCGCTCCGGCCCACATGCCCTGCTGCAGGAAGAACATCAGGCCGGTACTGAGCACGCCCAGCAGCAGGAACATCCCCAGGAAGCGCTTTTTCCCGGCGGTGAAGTCCGCCACCGTGCCCAGCAACGGCGACAGCACGGCGCTGATGGCCAGGGCAACCGTCGTCGCGATACCGAAGCGATAGGTGGCGACCGTGTCGGGCAGCCCGACCGCGGTCACGCTCTTGTAGAAGATGGGGAACACCGCGGTCACGATGAGCGTGACCATGGCCGAATTGGCCCAGTCGTACATCGCCCACGCCCGAGCCTGGGGTGTACCCAGGCCGAGCCGAGCCAGCCAGCCGGTGGTCGATGGCATGGGCGGGGAATCTACTTGGCACTGGGGAGGGGGGAGAGGGGAGGCGGGAGACCACGTTTCCCCTCTCCCCTCTCCCGCCTCCTCCGAGTTTTAGATCGGTCTCAAGTCGTCGGCCCGGACCGTCAGCTCATCATCGACCGCGTGCCGTTGGTAGTCCACCTCGATCAGCCGGGGGAATCCAAAGCTGGGGTCGTATCGGACGTCGAGCTCATCGGCTCCGGTGCGAAGCGCGTCATCCACGATCAGAAAGAGGTCGTCCACCGTGGGCAGGTGCTGCAGGGCGGAGGCCGGAAGCTCCTCCCCCGTCTGGGCGTACCAGGCGTTCACGACCACGTCATCATGCACCACGACCACCACCCGCTGTCCCACCGCCGGACCGCCACAGTAGCAGGACCGGATCACCTCGTAGCGATAGTCGACGATGCGGAGCGAGAGCCAGTGGTCCCACGCATCATCGAGTTCGTGTTCCTCCGAGGGTCCGAAGATGGTCTGGCACCCGGCCAGCGTGACACTCAGCATCGATGTGAGGAGCAGGCGTGGCAGCATTGTCGAAGGCGGTCGAAGTGGTCGAACGGGTCGAAGGGGTCGAAGGGGTCGAAGGCAGAAGTCGTGCCGTCTGGTTCGCGGGGGGAAATCACTCCCCCCACAAGGCGTTAGGGCTCGCTTCCCGAGGCGCCCCGTAGCGAGGTGTCCCCCGGAGGCGACGCGAGTGTCAGGTGGGAAGACGCTCTTCGCCGCGGATCGAAGCCCAGGTAGCCGCCGCCAGGAACAGCACGATGACGCCCAGGGACACCGAGGTGGGGATATGGATCCAGGCGGAAATCACCATCTTGATGCCGACGAACACCAGAATGCCGGCTACCCCCACCTTGAGATGGACGAACCGGTCCATGGCGCCGGCCAGGACGAAGTACAGCGCCCGCAGTCCCAGGATGGCGAACACATTGGAGCTGTAGATGATGAACGGGTCACGGGTCACGGCGAAGATGGCCGGAATGCTGTCGATGGCGAAGACCAGATCGCTCCACTCCACGAACAGCACCACCAGCAGCAAGGGTGTGGCCAACCACCGGGTGGCGGACCGGACGAAAAAGGCCTGCCCTTCATAGGCGCCCGTCACCGGCATCAGCCGCCGGGCCAGGCGGATGATGGGATTCTTCTCGGGCTCGATCCGTTCCTGCTCGCCCTTGAATAGCCGGATGCCGGTCACGATCAGGATGGCCCCGAACAGATAGATGATCCAGTGAAACCGCTGCAGCAGGAGCGCGCCCAGGACGATCATGATGCCGCGCATGACCATCGCCCCCAGGATGCCCCACTTGAGCACCCGAGGCTGCAGCTCCGCCGGGACCGCGAAGTACTGGAAGATGAGGATGAAGACGAAGAGGTTGTCGACGCTGAGCGACAGCTCGATCAGATAGCCGGAGAAGTACTCCAGCGCGGTGTTCGTGCCCTCGAGCCACCAGAGGAAGGTACCGAACAGAAGCGCCAGCACGACGATGCTGGCGCTCCAGGTGGCGGCCTCCCGAATCGAGAGTACGTGGGATCGGCGGTTGAGGACGCCCAGGTCCAGGGCCAGCAGGCCGAGAACCAGGGCGCTGAAACCCAGCCAAACCGCGGGAGCGTGGATCGGCATCGACCCGACCCGACTACCGCGCCATCGCTTCCAGCCGGGCCACCCGCTCCGCAGTGGGCGGATGGGTCATGAACAGCTTGAGCACTCCGCGGGCGTGTCCCGAGAAGGGATTCACCTGGGCCAGCGGTGCCGCGGCGGGTTGCACGTGCATCGGGATCTGCCGCGCCATGGAGTCCAGTCTCCGCAACGCGCTGGCCAGCGGCAGCGGCCGGCCCAGGATCTCGGCGCCCACCCGGTCGGCCTCGAACTCGCGCTGGCGGGAGACTGCGTACTGGATGATCATGGCCGCGATCGGACCAATGATCATGAGGGCGATCGCCACGATGGGGTGGTGCCCCTCGTCGTCGCCCTGGCCGAACAGGAACAGCCAGGGCAGATACCCGATCGCACCGGCAACCCCGGCCGCGACGGTGGAGATCAGCATGTCGCGGTTCTTGATGTGGGCCAGCTCGTGGGCGATGACGCCCTCCAGCTCGTCCGCGGGCATGTACCGCAGCAGGCCCGTGGTGACGGCCACCACCGCCTTGCTGGGGCTCCGGCCGGTCGCGAAGGCGTTGGGCTGCTCCTGGTTGGCGACCGCGACCACCGGCATCGGCAGTCCGGCACGCTGGCGCAGGCGATCGACCATCCGGTACAGGTCCGGGGCCTCCTGCTCGCTGACCACTTTGGCGCGGTACATGGCGAGCACCATGCGGTCGGAGAAGAAGTACATGACGAAGTTCATGAGCGAGCCCAGTACCAGGGCCATGATCAGTCCCTGTTGCCCCCCGATAGCCGTCCCGATAATCAGGAACAGGGCCATCAGACCTGCCATGAGCATGAAGGTCTTGACGTTGTTCACGGTAATCCTCCACCTGTAGTAAAACGAAAAGCGAGACCCCGTCGCCGCGCGTTCGCGATCGACGAAGGTCTCGCTCTGAGTCCGGCCTGGACCGTGCTCCCGGGGGACCGTGCCGCCCGGAGGCGACAGTCTTGACGATCCCGCGTCCGCCATGTCAGCTGCCGGCGGACGAGCTACTCCCCTTCCGAGCCGGAATATAGGCGCGCCCAGCCAGGGTTGGGTAGCCCGTCTGGAGGATTGAGGGGATATTCTCGGTGTCCGAACGGAGCGTCGACATGACCGGCGAGGAACAACGCCTGATCGCGGCTTCACTGCTGGGCGCAGCCTGCGCCGATGGACACCTCGGCGCCGACGAGCGGCAGCGGATGGCCATCCTGATCGACGATCTGGGGGGTGACAAGGTCTTCCGGGCGGCGCTGGCCAATCCCATCGACCCGGAGGAGCTGGGACGGTTGCTCCACTCGTCCGAGGCCCGGCGGACCGCCTATCAGCTGGCGGTACTGGTGTGCGAAGCCGACGGCGTGCTGTCGGCCCAGGAGGTGACGTACCTGGATCGGTTGCGCGGCGCGCTCGAGCTGTCCGAGGCCTCCGCCAAGGGCCTCCGAATAGAGGCCGAGCATTGGCGTGATCCGGGACTGCCGCCCACCGCTCCCTCAGTGGCCGGAACGATCGAGCGGACCATCCTGCAGTACGCCATTCTGGCCGGCGCAGCCGAGCTGTTGCCGCAGACCGCCGCCTCAATCGCAGTCATCCCGCTCCAGCTCAAGCTGGTGTATGACATCGGCCGACATCATGGCGTGCACCAGGCCCAGGATCAGGCGAAGGAGCTGCTGGCCACGTTCGGCATCGGGGCGACCTCGCAAGTCGTCGAATCGCTCGCGCGCAGGCTGCTGGGCGGAGTGGTGAAGCGGGTAGGCGGTGGGGGCATGCTGGGGGGACTGCTGGGGGAAGCGGCGGAGACCGTGACCGGCACGGTGGTTGCCTTCGCCACGACCTACGCGCTGGGTCACGCATCCAAGGTCTACTACGAGAAGGGACGCTCCCTGTCGCAAGCCGATCTGCAGCGGCTGTTCCAGCAATTCCAGAACGATGCCCGCACCCTCTATCCCAAAGTCGAAAACGAGATCAGGCTGCAGGCCCAGAACCTCGATGTCGAGTCCCTGCTCGCCAAGGTCCGGTCCCTGGCCTAGAGAGTCAGAAGGGCGGCTCGGCGATGTGGCGGGGATCGTCCAGCAGCAGAACGTCCGCCAGCGAGCCCTCCGGGGTCTCGTGCTGGCCTTCGGGAATGATCAGCAGCGCATTCGCCCGCGCCATCGAGGTGAGGATCCCGGATCCCTGGGGCCCGGTCAGGCGGGCTTCGAGGACCGCGGGAGCAGATCCTTCGCTGCGCTCAGGATGACCGCTGCCATCGGCCACGACGGCCCGGAGGAAGTGCTGCAGTTTGGGCCCCAGCTTGATTGGCTCCGCCAGGCGCGCCTTGACAGTACGGCGGAACGGCAGCCGATGCCCCATCATGGCGCGGATGGCCGGACGCACGAAGAGCTCGAACGTGACCATGGTGCTGACCGGGTTTCCCGGCAGGCCGATCCAGGGAAGCGGGGAACGACCTGACGGTGCGACTCCGGGAAGGAGTCCAAAGCCCACCGGGGCGCCGGGGCGCATGCGCAATTTCCAGAACTTCAGATCCGCACCCATTTCCTCCAGAACCGCCTTGACGTGGTCGTGCTCTCCCACGCTGATGCCGGCGGTACTCACCAGCAAATCACAGTCGAGGGTCCCCTGGAGATGTTCCCGCAGGCTCTCTGGGGTATCCCGGGCGATCCCCAGATTGACCGGGAGGCCGCCGGCCAGTCGCACCAGCGCCACCAGGGTATGGGTGTTGGAGCTGGCGATCTTTCGGCCCGACAGAATCTCCTCCGGCCGATCCACATCCACGATCTCATCCCCGCTGCCGAGAATCCCGACCCGGGGACGGCGATAGACCACCGGATGTGAGACCGCCAGCGACGCCAGGACCCCGAGCTGAGCGGCCCCCAGGTCGGTCCCGGTCTCGAATACCGTACTCCCTTTCCGGATGTCCTCACCGGCTCGACGAATGTTGGCGCCCACGTCGCGGTCGCTGAAGATCTCGACCCGATCGCTCGCGCTCTTCAGGTTGAAATCGGTGTCTTCCTGGCGGATGACCGTGTCGGCCCCTTCGGGCAGCGGCGCACCGGTGAAGATCCGGGCGCACTCCCCGGCTCCGATGACGCGAGCCGGAAAGACGCCGGCGGGAATGGTGTCGACCACCCGCAGGATCCGGGGCGAGTCCCGGCTGGCACCGCGCACATCGTCTCCCCGCGCCGCGTAGCCGTCCATCGCCGAGTTGGTCCAGGCGGGTATATCGAGGGGACTGACGACCGGCTCTGCCAGCACACAGCCGAGCGCGTCGTCCAGCGGGATACGGAGAGCGGGCTGACGGCGGACCTCCGCCAGAATGCGGAGGGCGGCATCGCGGGCGGCCAGCGGACCTATGGAGCCAGCACCTTGGCCCGCTCCCAGGCCAGACCGGCGAGGAGCGAGAGCCACATCGTGTCCATGAAGCGAAGCACCCGGCATCCCGCCCGGAGCGTTGAATCGTCCGTCACGATGGCGATCCAATCGCCGGCGTTGGGGGCAGCCGGGTCGAGCAGGGGCGGGACCCCGATTCCCTTCCGGTAGACCTCGACCTTGGGCAGTGACGCCCGTTTGAACCCTTCCACCAGCACCAAGTCCACGTCGCCCATGTAGCGTCGCGCCAGCGGTTCCGGATCGGTGTCGTCGGGAGCCCGCTCGAACAGCACTCGCATGTCGGGTGCCGCGATCAGGGTGCGTTCGGAAGATCCTTCGTGAAAGTGGCGCCAGGTATCGGTCCCCTCGCGGTCGACCAGCGCCGGAT
>DASWKS010000397.1:0-4726 GCA_036396495.1 Gemmatimonadales bacterium | reverse complement strand
GAGTGGACGGCGGGAATCGCACCCTCGTCAGCCGGACCACCCAGACGGTCGCGGTGAGACCGGAAACCGTCGAGATCCGTACCACGCATGCTTCCTCGTCCGATACCAGCCACTCGGTGACCGTGGTGCGCCGGAGGGATCTCGCGATGGTGCATCACCAGGTCCGGGCGCCGCGCGACTCTACCGATGTCACCGTCAACGGCGAGTACCTGACCGGCTGGACCGTTCTTCCCGGCACTCCAACGCAGCTGATCGCACTTCGGCTGGACCACCAGGTCTTCCCCATCGAGGGCCAGATTCCGTGGCTCATGGGGCTGCTGCCGCTCGAGGATGGATACCAGGCGGCGGTGCCGCACTTTTCCGAATGGGCCAAACAGGAAGCATGGGATCACCTGAAGGTCCAGGCCTCGGAGCGGGTTCAGATTGGGGAAACCACCTTCGACTGCTGGAAGGTGGACGTCGGCCCCCTCGGGCCGCCGGGCTATCGCATGACCCGCTGGATTGACAAGGCCACCCGGCGCGTGGTGCAGAGCGCGCTCCTCGGCCCCGCCGGGCAGACGGAATACTGGTCCTGGGCGGCCAGGCCCTGAACAGCGTGATCGGGACCGAGTCCCGTGCGCCAGACTGGATGCGCGCCGCGCTGCTGGTCTGGGCCGCCTGGACCGGCGTCGCCTTGGTGTTCATGCTGTACATAATGCTGCCCAGCCGGGCGGCTCAGGACCCCTGGGAGTGGCTGCGTGCCACCGCCTGGCAGTTGGTGAGCTGGTGGAGCTGGGCGGTCTGGACACCGCTGGTCGTGGCCGTGACCCGCCACGCCGTGAGCTTGCGCTCGTCCGTAAGGCTCCTCACAGTCCATCTCGCGGCCGGGGTGGTCGTGTCCGGGCTCTGCACCATGCTCCAGGGAGCCCTCCGTTGGGCGGTCTTCCGCGGGGTCCGGATTCACTACGACATCGCCGGCGCCAGCAGCCTTCCCCTGGCCGACGAGTGGTCCTTCAACCTGGTGGTCTACGGCCTGGTGGTAGGCGTCTTCTACGCGCAGCGCGCCGGCCGCCTGGAGGCGCAGCTCACCCAGGCGCGGCTGGACGCGCTCGCGGCTCGCCTGCGCCCGCACTTCCTGTTCAACACGCTGCACACGATTTCGGCGCTGGTGCTGGAGGACCCGCAGGCGGCAAACCGCATGATCGCGCGCCTCGCCGAGCTGTTGCGCCAGGCGTTCAGCCGTGGGGACGAGGCCGAAGTGACGCTGGGAGAGGAGCTACGGCTGCTGGAACATTACGTGGCGATCCAGGAGGAACGGTTCGGGGATCGCTTGCGGGTGACCGTGGACGTGGAGCTGGACGCGAACCAGGCGCTGGTCCCTGCCCTGTTGCTCCAACCGCTGGTGGAGAACGCGGTGACCCATGGCCTTGCGGGGGGCGAGAGGCACGGGGCCGTGACGGTGCGGGTGGAAGGCAGCCGTCAGGGCCAAAGACTCCGTCTGGTGGTTCGGGATGACGGGCCGGGTTTCGGCGCCGGGCGTGGCGTCGAGCGCGTAGGGCTGGCGGGCACGCGGGCCCGGCTCACAGACCGGTACGGTTCCGCCCAGCGGCTGGAAGTCACCGACGGGCCCGGGGGTGGAGTGGTGGTGACGATCGAGATCCCGTTCGCGACCGATGCGGGCCCTGATCGTTGACGACGAGGCGCCGGCCCGTCGCCGGCTTCGCGCGGCGCTTGGCGGGCTCCCGGTCATCACCAACGTCGAGGAGTGCGGCACGGGCCGCGAAGCCCTGGACGCGACCCGGCACAGCCCACCGGACATTCTGTTTCTGGACATCGAAATGCCCGATCTGGACGGCCTGGCGGTCGCGGAGGCGGTGCGCGGCGAGCGCCGCCCGGCGGTGGTGTTCGTCACCGCATACGAGCAATACGCGGTGCGAGCATTCGAGGTCGAGGCTCTGGATTATCTGCTCAAGCCCTTCGCCGACGAACGCGTCGCCGAGGCGGTGCGACGGGCGGAGGTGTACCTCGGCTTCATCCGGCGGGGCGGGTTGCCTGCGGTGGACCGGTTCGGCGATGTCAGCGTGGAATACGCTGGGCACCAGGTCAAGCGCGGCGGCCGGGTGGTGGACCTGCGTCCCAAGGAATACGAGCTGCTGGTGGCGCTGCTCAAGCGCGGTGGAGCGATCGCGGGTCGCCTTGAGCTACTCCGGGAAGTCTGGGGCTATGCGGAGAGCGTGGTCAGCCGAACGGTGGACACCCACGTGCGGGCCTTGCGGACGCGCTTGGAGCAGGACCCCGCCCGGCCCCGTCACATTCTGACGGTGCGCCACTACGGCTACCGGCTGGAGCGCGGGGGGTGAGCGTCGCGGGCGGGGCAACTCAGAGCAGAATGAAATCCACCTTCTGGTATCACCGGAACCGGCGGCACACCTCGGACCCCACGTCCTCGGTGGATTTGTCAGCGTAGCCAGCCGTCCAGACGCTCTCGACGAACTTATCGTCCGCCAGGTGCGGGTAGGCCCGGCACACTCGGTCGATCTCGCCCATCTGCCCCGGCGAGAGATCCTCCTTGGGATCCAGGCACCAGCGCCCGCGGAGCAACCCCTGCCGTCGCAGGATCTCATTGATGCCCGGCATGCAGCCCCGGTCGCCGTTGGCCGCGTCGAAGATGGCCCCGGTGGCATCGTTGATGTGGGTTGCCAGCCCACGGCTGCCTGAAGCAAGCGTCTGCAAGCTCGATCTGCTGGAGAAGCTGACGCCGGCGCAGCACGAGTTGCTAGAGTCGGGCAATCTGAGACGCTTCAGCGCCGTGCCTTAGCGACGTACCGCCTGAGGTTCAGTTGCAGTGAAAAACAAAACAGCATCCACCGATGACACGGATTGCGCGGATTGCGGGGGATTTCATAACAACAAACACGCTCGAGCATTGAGGGCCACGCGATTTCATCTGCGTAATCTGTGGATTGCTGTTTCCCCGCCTGCACACCAGGCCCTAACAGCATCCGCAGATTTCTCCTCCCTGAGGATCTGTCATCGCAGCCAGCCGTCTAGCCGCTCCTCTACGAACTGATCGTCGGCCAGGTGCGGGTAGGCCCTGCACACCCGGTCGATCTCGCCCATCTGCCCCGGCGAGAGATCTTCGTTCGGATCCAGGCACCAGCGGCCGCGGAGCAGCCCCTGCCGTCGCAGGATCTCGTTGATGCCGGGAATGCAGCCCCGGTAGCCGTTCACCGCGTCGAAGATCGCGCCGTTGGCATCGGTGATGTGGGTGGCCAGCCCCAGCATGCCGCCGGGAATGTTGCGACTGGTCCGATGCCGGGCCAGCACGTGATGGACCCGCTTGAGCAAGGCCACCGCCTTCGAGGTCCAGAAAGCCCAGTGGCCCAGCAGACCGCCCACCATCCGGACCCGGGTCGGACGGCGCACCCCGGGGCGCAGCACCGGATAGGTGGTCAGCAGGTCGATCACGATGTTGTCGTCGTTGCCGGTGTAGAGCGCGATCCGCCGGCCCGAGTCGGCGACAGCGCGCACCACTTCCCAGGTGTCGTAGCGGTTGAAGGGGGCCACCTTGATCCCGACCACGTTTTCGATCTGAACGAAGCGGCGCCAGAAGTCATAGCTCAGGACCCGCCCCCCTACCGCCGGCTGCAGATAGAAGCCCATGAGCGGGACGACCTCCGCAACCGCCCGGGCGTGTTCCAGCAGCGCCGAATCGGAGGCGCGGGGCAGCGCGCCGAGACTCAATAATCCGACGTGGTAGTCCAGATCCCTGGCGACCCCGGCTTCGCGAACCGCCTGCCCGGTGCGTCCCGCAATTCCCGCGATCCGCACCATCGGCCGGCGCAACCGCGGCTCTCGCTCGGCCAGGGTTTCGGCCGCGAGCTGGAGCACCGGCCGGTACAGGCCGACCTTCGGATGGCGAATCGCGAACTGGGTCGTGTGCACTCCGACCGCGACCCCGCCGGCGCCGGCGTCGATGTAATAGCGGGTCAGCGCCCGCTGGCGCCGCTCGTCCAGCCTTCGCGAGGGCGTGAGCGCCAGCGGATGGGCCGGGATGACTACCCCACCGAGCAGAGCACGCCGGACCGGGAACGGAACCATCAGAATATGCCTTCTCGCATTTCGTAATGGGTCGGCTTGCCGAGGGACCGCCCGCCCTGATCCAGCCACTCCGCCACCCGGTCCATCATTTCGTCGATCGTCACCTGGTTCGGTCCGAACAGCGCCTCGGCCCGGGCCGCGTTGCTGAGCAAGGCGGTGGCCGCCTCATCACCCCGGAACCTGGGTTCGAGGCCCCATCGCTCCGCGAACCGCTGGGCCAGCCAGCGGACCGAAAGGGCCGGGCGCCCGGTCAGGTTCAGCACCAGCGGCGGAACCCGGCAGTGCGCCAGCGCCCGAAGCGCGATCGCATTGGCATCCCGCTGCCAGATCACATTGACCCAGCCCATGGTGACGTCCACCGGTTGCTGCGAGCGCACCTGCTCCGCGATGTCCCGCAGGACCCCATACCGCGGCTCGACGGCATAGTTGAGCCGCAGAATGACCATCGGGATCTCAAGCCGCTGGGAGAAAAACTCCAGCACTCGTTCGCGGGCCAGGGCCGACTGGGCATATTCGCCGACCGGGCCTGTCGGATCGCTCTCGCTCGGGCCGGGCCCGCTCACCGGGCTCAGAGGATAGACGTTGCCGGTGGAGAAGGCCACGATCCGGGCCCGGGGAAACCGCTCGGCGACCAGGGCCGGCAGAT
>DASWKS010000396.1:0-3972 GCA_036396495.1 Gemmatimonadales bacterium | reverse complement strand
GGGTGAGGGTCGGACCGGCGGTGGGCGTCGGAGTGGGCGTGGGGGTGGGCCAGAAGGGAGCCGAGATGATGGTGGGCGCCACCGGCTCGCTGAAAGTGCTGGGGTAGAGGATCTGGTCCTGCTGGATCTCTTCAATGATGTCCGGATTGACCGGCTGAATGACTTCGAAACTCCAGGGGCTGTAATCGGCGTTGAGCAGGGAGCGGGTATCGGCGCTGGCGACCGGCAGGCCGAGGGTGGCCATCCAGCCGCAGCCGAACAGGGCCAGGAAGATCAGCGGGACCAGCAGCAGCCAGCGCAAGAGCGTGCGCAGCTCGGCCTTCTGCTCTTCCTGCTGCCGGGCCTTGCTCGGGCGGGCGGCCTTGACCGCCGCCTCCCGTAGCTGGGTGAACGGAGTCGCTGGCTTCATCGTGCGAGACACCGGTCCGGACCGGCCATCATGGGCTCGATCATTCTTCCGGCCCCAGGCTGGTCCCGGGTTCCTTGTAACGCAGGGCGAGGATGTGTGACCAACTGGCCTGGGCGGTCTGCCCCGATTCGGCCCAGAAGCGGGTGTCGACAATCCGGCCGCCGGTGACGTTCTCGGCGTATGCCCAGCCGGTTTGGTAGTCGTAAGCCGCGCGATCGATGGCGACCTCATCCGCAAGCATCGTCGTCCCGCCGAGCCGAATATCCCCGAAAGTGGACAGGGTCACGTTCTGCACGTTGTGGTCCAAGCCCATGACGACCAGATAGATGTAGTCGCGAGCAGCAGAGGCGGTGGTGGAGTGAGTGTTCTTGGTAACCGGTGAGGTGCTGGTGGTGCTGTCCATGACGGTGGAGCTCGCGGCCTCGACCGCTTCGAACACATCGGCCCGGAAGAGCAGCTGGGTCAACCCCTCCCGTTCCCCGCCGGTGGGGGCATCGGGCTGGTGCCGGATGGTGAAGGTCTGGCTTCCGGTGGTGAGGGTGTGGCGCTCGAAGTGGATGAAGGGTACGAACCCTGAGCCCACTCCGGTGTACGACTCAGCCGAGTTCTGCTGAGTCGCCCCGCCTTCGTCGATCGCAAACAGGCCGCCGTTCGAGCCGCCGCCCGGTCCCTCGTGCACGAACCCGTTCACCATCCAGACGTAGTCGCCGGCGCTGGTGGGAGAGAAGGTGGTGGTCAGCGAGTCGGTGGGGTTGGCGATGTCGTTCGTGACGGCCAGTGCCTCGCTGTACTGGATGTTGGCGTTAGCCGGATCCGGGATCAGGAAGGCCACGATCCGGGCATTGTCGATCGCATCGGTTCCGCCGCCGTTCCAGGCGTGGTCGATCGAAATCGTCTGTTGGGCGGTGGTTCCGGTGACTTTCAGGAATGCCTGGAAGGTCTTCCAAAGATCGCCCGACTGGCGGAAAGTGATGTCATTGGTGCCGGTCCGTGGAGAGCCGTTGAGGGAGATTCTTCCGTACCCTCCGGAGACGGTCGTGCCCAGGCTCCCGATTTCACGCTGGCGCCAGGTCGCGACGACCACCCATTGCTCGGAAGCCGCGCTGGGGGTGAACTGCAGCTGAAGCTTGGTCGCGTAGGCCGAGCTGGTCGTGGTGGTCTCACCAAGACTCTCGGCCATGAAGTAGCGGGAGGACGGCGTGTTGGTGGGCGGGCTGCCGCCGAGCGGGTAGCCGTAGTACAGGTAGTATCCGGTATCCGATCCGCTGGCCGGGATGCCGGCGACGGTCTTGAAGAACAGAGTCGTGCTGGCCGCGTTCCAGGTTGAGCTGGCCTGTCCGGCGGGCCCGTCGTCGAAGAGCGCCCGGGCCAGCTCGGTCCATGTGGCGCCGTTCCAATAGACGATGCGGGCGTCGTTGCCGTTGGCCAGCGACTTGCCGAGGCCGACCAGGCCGGCGTGGTCGAAGCTGAAGCGGGTGGGATAGTTGGCTGCGATGGCGGACGAGCCGGCCAAGACCGTAATCTGGGCCCGGTGCGCATAGTTGGCGTCCCACCAGCCCATTCCCCCGGGCGTGCTGGTCGGAGTCGGAGTGGCGGTGGGGCCGCAGGTCGAAGGCTGCTCGGCGGCCAGGCCGGTGGTGGGCTCGGGGTTGACGTAATCGCGCAGCTGGACATCATCGACGTAGACCGTGTTGACCTGAGTGCCCGGGTTTCCCCAATAGAAGACGGTGGCGAAGCGGTCGATATTGTCGGCATCCACAGTCGGAAAGACGTTGTCTCGGTACATATTGATTCCGGTCGCCTGGATTTCCAGGTTGCCGTCCAGCCACAGGCGGGCCGAACCGTCGTTGGTGGCCGGTCCGGTGGACATCGTGGCCTGCATCTCGAGGGTATGCCAGGCACCCAAGCTGACGGGAGTGGTGAGCTGGTAGCCATAGGCTTCGCCGGCCAGATCGTTCCACATGTACACCGTCCGATCGTGGGCGATCGAGGTTGACAGGACATTGTCCCAGCCCGGACCGGTGTCGATGAATTGCATGACGGTGACATGCCGGGTGGGAGGCGGGAGCGGCAAGGAGAAGCTGGCTGGCAGGTAAATCTGGATCCGGGCGAAGTAGGTGGGTTGGGCGGCGACGTTCCACCAGACCATTCCCTGCGAGGGGTCAACGGTATCGGACTGCCCCTTGCCCGAGTACGTGCCGGTGTAGGCCTGATCGAGGGAGGCTTCGATGAGGTCGCCTGGATTGCCAACCGAATTGCCATTCCAACCGGTCAGGTTGCCGGTCTCAAAGCCGTCGTAGCGAGTCCAAACGTTGTTGCCGTTGGCGGGCGGTGCGCCGGCGCCGGAGTTGCCATAGTAGATGTAGTAGTTGGTGTCCGAGGCGGAGGCGCCGAGGGCGGCCTGGGTCTTGAGCCACAGGCGGGTGCTGGCGTTGTTCCAGGCGGAGCCGGGCTCCAGCATCCGGTCCAGCTCCACCCAGCTGAGGCCGTTCCAGAACACCACCCGGATATCGTTGCCGCTGGCGAGCGACTTGCCTCCGGAAACAAGCGCGGCGTGGTTGAAGCTCACCTGGACGGAGTAGCCGCTAGGCACCGCGGCGGACCCGGCGGTGACCGTGAGCTGCTGGCGGTATTGGTAGTTGCAGTCCCACCAGCCCGGTCCGGAAGGCGTGGCGGTGGGGGTGGGGGTGTCGGTCGCAGCGGGGGTCGGTGTGTTGGTAGCAGTGGGGGTGGGCGTGTTGGTGGGAGTCGCAGTGGGCGTGGGCGTGACGCAACTCCACGGCTGTTCGGCGCCCACCGTATGGAAGGTCCCCGGCGAAGACTGGTTGTTGAATTGGGTGCCGATCCAGGCGGCGGAGCGAGCATTGTTGGAAATCCGGATCTCGTCCAGCTGGCCCTGCCACGGGAAGCTCCAGGCCTTCTCGATAGCGTGGTCGCCGTGCCCGAGCCAGAGTTCCTTGCCGGCACGATCGATATTGCCGGACTTCGCTCGGGTCGTGGGATCCTGAACCCCGTCGAGGTAGACCCGCATTGTCGAACCGTCATAGGTGGCGACAACGTGATGCCAGGGCCCTGCCGCGAGGGTGCCGGTGGTATCGAGGTCGCCGGCAGAACTGGTGAGTTCGAACGAGACAAATGGCGGCGCGCCCTGCATGACCATCCGGTAGCCGTCGGCGAAGCCGTTCTTGCTCAGGATCCCGTCGTTGCCGGAGGGATTGGCGGGGAACTGGACCCAGGCTTCCAACGTGAGGCTGTTGCCGGTCAGGTCAAGCTCGACGTCGGCCTGCAGCTCCTCGTCGAGCACCTGGTAGAAGCTGGCCGGGCTTGTCTGGTTGTTGAACTCGGCGGAGATCCAATCGGCCGAGCGGGCAGCGGCGGCCACCCGGACCTCGTCGATTCCGCCATTGAATGTCTGCAGGATGATGTCGGGGCTGTTGCCGATATGGAGTTCGCCGGCGCCAGTCTGGGATGTACCGGTGTAGGCAGCCGTATTGCGCTGAGTTCCATCGACGTAGATCCGCAGCAGGGTCCCGGAGGCGTCGGCCACACCCACCACGTAATGC
>DASWKS010000395.1:0-8570 GCA_036396495.1 Gemmatimonadales bacterium | reverse complement strand
CCCCGGCCATTTGCGGGGTGGTGGGCCGACGCGCAACCGAGGGCAGGCATGATCGCTGGTCGTCGGTTTTGGATCTTTATCTGGTTCGGCATACTCCTGCTCGGCATCACCGGGCTCGGCGGCGCCATTTTCTGGGGACGGCAGACCCATTGGAAGAACCTGGACGAGATTTTCCGGGGCATCGGTACCATCACGGTATCGGTCGGGATGCTCATGTTGCTCTACGGGGTCATGATCGGGGCTGCCCAGCTGCTGCTGGCCCTGGCGGTGACCTGCTTCATCCTCGCCTTCATCTTCGGCCGGCGAAACGAACGGCCCCGCTCCGATTCGTGAGGACCGGACGGGCCCTTCTGGCCGTCCTGTGTCTCGCCGGCTTCCTCTGCCTCACCCGCCGTGCCTTGGCCCAGAGTTTGGGCCCAAGCACCGGAGGACTGGTCGCACTTGACCAGTCGCTTCGGTTTCTGGGCCACCATAAACGGGTCCTGATGATCGCCGCCCACCCGGACGACGAGGATACCGAGCTGCTGACGGTGCTGGGCCGAGGTATGGGGGCGGAGATCGCCTACTTGTCGCTGACCCGGGGCGAAGGCGGTCAGAATCTGATCGGGGACGAACTGGGTCCGGCGCTCGGCGTGCTGCGTACCGGGGAACTGCTGGCGGCACGGGGACTCGACGGCGGGCGGCAGTACTTCACTCGCGCCTATGACTTCGGGTTCTCCAAGAGCCTCGCCGATACGTGGCGCTTCTGGCCCCAGGATTCGGTGCTCAAGGACGTGGTCCGGATCGTCCGGCGCTTCCAGCCCCAGGTGATCGTCACGATCTTCTCCGGGACCCCCCGCGACGGTCATGGCCAGCACCAGGCAGCCGGGTGGGCGGCGCGCGAGGCCTTCCGGGCCGCGGCTGATTCCAGCCGATTTCCCGAGCTGAAGCAGGAGGAAGGCCTGGGGCCGTGGCAACCCCTCAAGCTTTACCAGAGTGCGCGCTTCGGCGGCGACGAGCCGAACCTTCTCCTCGAAGGCGGCGTGCTGGACCGCGCCGTGGGTCAGTCGTATCTCCAGATCGCCATGCGAGGCCGGAGCCTGCACCGTTCGCAGGACATGGGAGTCGCCCAGCGGATCGGACCCTCCCCGATCCGGCTCCGGCTGATCGAAGATCGAACCGGGGCGGGCTCGAGCGGCTTTTTCGCCGGCGTCGATACGTCGCTGGCCGCCGGACTGGGTCTGGCATCAGCGGCGGATCGGGCCACTGCTGATTCGGTCGCCGCCGCACTCCGGCGTCTGACCGCGCTCAATCCCGGTGGACTGGCAGCGCTCCGGCGACGACTGGCGGCACTGCTCGGACCCGAGAGCGCCTGGTCTCCAGCCGCGCGGGACCAGATGCAGCGGTTGGACGATGCGGCGTACGTTGCGAGCGGGGTCCTGTGCGACGCGACCTCGCCGTCGGACCGGATCGTCGCTGGCGGACATGCGACGGTAGTGCTCTCCTGCTGGAACTCCTCACCCGACACCGTGGAGGTGGGATGGCGGCTCGAGTTGGTCGGCAGCGATGGGCCGCGGGGCGCCATCCGGCGGCTCGGCCCCGGTGAGCTCGCCACCGACACCATGTCGGTAGCGGTGGCGGCCGGCTTCCCGCCCACCGAGCCCTATTTCCTGCGTTCGCCGCTCCGCGGCGCACTGTACCCGTGGCCCCCCGGCGAGCACTGGCTCTGGGGGCTGCCCTTCGAGCCCGCGCCTTTGATGGCGGAGTTCGTGCTGGACGGCGGTTCCCTGCGGCGGGAAGTTCAGTACCGCTTCGTGGATCAGGCACTGGGCGAGGTCCGTCGGCCGGTGTTCGTGGTGCCGCGGATCGATGTGGCGATCGAGCCGGCATCGGGACTCTGGCCTCGCGGCGTTGCGACGGCGCGCCAGTTCACGGTCCGGCTGCGCCACTTTGCCTCGGACACCACCGAGGGCACTGTCACGCTGGACGTCCCGGAGGGCTGGATCGCCGCCGGGGCTCAGCCGTTTCATCTGGCGGGTACCACCGATCAGAACGCCCTCCGCTTCAGAATCTCGCCGGGCGCCGCCCCGGCTACCGGGCCTTTCCGGGTCGTTGCCCGTGACGCGGCGGGTCGGGTCCATGCGACCGGAATCACCCGGGTAGACTATCCCCACGTGCGGGCACGACAGGTAGCTCGTCTCGCCGAAGCGCGGATCGTCGTGGCGACTCTCAAGCTCCCGCTTGGCGCCAGGCTCGGGTATGTGCGCGGGGCGGCGGACCGGATTCCCGAAGCGCTTTCCACCCTGGGTCTCGATCTGGTCCTGCTCACCCGGGACAGCCTCGCCCGGGGCGACCTGTCCCGCTATCGCAGCATCACGATCGGCCCCCGGGCCTACGAGACCGAGCCCGCGCTGGAGCTCTACAACGGCCGGCTGCTCGAGTATGTGCGCAATGGCGGTACACTGGTGGTGCAGTACCAGCAGCTGCTGTACTTCCGGGGCGGCTACGCGCCGTACCCGCTCGCCCTGACCGAGCGGCTGGGTCAGGTACCCGCCCGCGTATCGGCGGCCCGGGTCGCGGAAGAAGACGCGAAGGTGACCGTGCTGCAGCCGACCCATCCCGCCATGACGGAGCCCAACCGGCTTACCGACGCCGACTGGTCCGGGTGGGTGCAGGAGCGCGGTTTGTATTTCCCGCGGTCCTGGAGCGGGGAGTGGACCCCGCTGCTTGAGATGGCGGATGCCGGTGAGCCTCCTCAGCGCGGCGCCCTGCTGATCGCCCGCTATGGCAAGGGAGTTTACGTGTATGCCGGCGTGAGCTTCTTCCGGCAGCTGCCGGCGGCGGTGCCGGGCGCCGCACGCCTCTTTCTGAACCTGATGGCCCTGCGGTGAGCCGAGCCCGACCGTCGCCGCAGGTGGAGTTTCGCGAGCTGTGGGTGTTGGTCACGGCCAGCGGGGTCGACATGGTCGGCTTCGCGATGGTGCTGCCGCTGATGCCGTTCTATGCCTTGCGGCTCAACGCCACGCCGGAGCAGATCGGGCTGCTGGTCGCGTCGTACTCCATCGCGCAATTGCTGTTCGCGCCGGTGTGGGGCCGGGTGTCTGACCGGTACGGGCGGCGACCGGCCATGCTCATCGGGCTGACGGCGGCCACCGTCGCATACGTCGTGTTCGCCTTCGCCGACTCGCTCTGGCTGCTGTTCGCGTCGCGGATCATTCAGGGTGCCGGCGGCGGCACGACCGGCGTGGCGCACGCCTACGTGGCCGACACCATCAAACCGGGCGACCGGGCCCGCGCCCTGGGGTGGCTCTCGGCCGCGAGCTCGGCCGGGGTTATGCTGGGACCGGTCGTCGGATCCTTCTCGACCCACTGGGGTTGGGCGGCACCGGGACTGATCGCCGCCTCGCTCTGTCTCATCAACGTGATCTTTGCCTGGCGCTGGCTGCACGAATCGCGAAAGCCCGGTGCCCACCAGCCCCACGCGGAGCGGAAGCCCATCTGGCACGCCGCCTGGACCGTGGTGCGACATCCCCAGCGGCCCGTGTCCCGCTTCGTCTGCATCTACGGTGCGGGGATGCTAGGCTTCTCGGCCATGAATGCGGTGCTGGCCCTGTACCTCAACTTCCGTTTCGACGTGGATGAGAGGAGCATCGGATACGTCTTTCTGTACGTCGGAGCGCTGTCGCTGGTCATGCGGACCCTGATTCTGGGGCCGGCCATCGACCGGCTGGGGGAGCCGGGGGTCATGCGGCTCGGGACGATCGCGCTGCTGCTGGGACTGGTCCTCTATCCGCTGCCGGGGAAGCTATGGCTGCTGGCGCTGATCATTCCGCTGGTTCCGATCGGCACGGCGCTGCTCTTTCCCGCGACCACCTCCCTGATGTCGCGGGTGTCGGCGAAGGATGAGCTCGGGCTCACCATGGGGGTGGCGCAGACCTTCGCCGGGATCGCCCGGGTGATCGCGCCGTTGGTGGCGACGTCGGCCTACCAGCGCTTCGGGCCTCCCACCCCGTTCTATATCGCAGGGGGAATCGTGGCGCTGGTCGGGGTGCTGGCCTTCCGGGTCGTGGCTCCCACGGTTGCGCAGCCGACCCCGGCCGAAGGTATGGCCCCGTCCGGTAGCGGCGCGGCATGACCGTGCACCGCGTGGAATACGTCGTGCCGCTCCCGGCATCGCCGGCGGAGCTGGCTGACGCCACCTGGAAGTCGATCTTCCCGCTGTATGAAGCCGTCGCCGGCGTTCCGCTCGACCGCTTCTCCATCCGTGACTGGCTCGCCACCTGGTCCCGGCTGGAAGAGCTGGTTTCCGAAGCCGCGTCTCTCTCGATGATCGCCTACACCTGCGACACGGCCGACCCGGCCAAGGAAGCCGCCTATCTCCGGTTTTCGGCCGAGATCATGCCCCTGGCGGAAGAACAGGGAGTGCGGCTGGCGCGGCTGCTGGTGGATTCCGGTCTGGCCCCAGACCGGCTCGAAACGGTCGTCGAGCGGTTCCGCACTTCGATCCTGCTGTTCCGGGACGCCAATGTGCCGCTTTTCGCGGAGCTGGAAGGTCTGTCGGCGCAGTACCAGAAGATCACCGGCGGCATGACGGCCGAATGGGAAGGCGAGCGCAAGCCGTTGCCCCAGCTCTCACCGTTTCTGCAGCACCCCGATCGGACCATCCGGGAGCGCGCCTTTCGCTCCTCGGTCGAGCCGTACGTGACCGCCCACGATGAGCTGGCCAGTCTGTTCGACGAGCTGTACGGTCGGCGGCAGCAGGTAGCCCTGAACGCGGGGTTCGCCGATTTCAGAGATTACGTTTTCCCCGCCAAGTTCCGCTTCGATTACACCCCGGACGATTGCCGCCGCTTCCATGAGGCGGTCGAGGCCACGGTCGTCCCGGCTCTGACCCGCGCGATGACCGAGCGGCAGCGGCGGCTGCGGCTTCCGGGCCTGCGTCCCTGGGATCTGGCGGTGAATCCCTACCGCCGGGAGACCCTGCGGCCCTATTCCGAGCCGGCCGAGCTCCCCCGCACGGCCCAGCGGATCTTCGACCGGCTCGATCCGCACCTGGGGGCCGAATTCCAGCGGATGATCGATGAGCACTTGCTCGATCTGGAGTCACGCGCGGGGAAGGCGCCAGGGGGTTACTGCGACACGCTGCACGCGCGGGGACGGCCGTTCATCTTCATGAACGCCTCGGGGATCCTGGAAGACGTCACCACGCTGCTGCATGAAGCCGGGCACGCCTTTCATGCATTCGCCTCGCACCAACAGCCCTTCATCTGGCAGCGGCACCCGGGCTCCGAGGCCGCGGAGCTGGCTTCGATGTCCATGGAATTGCTGGCCGGGCGGTGGCTGTCACGGCCGGTCGGCTACCTTGGCGAAACCGACGCCCGCCGCGCCCAGCTGGAACACCTGGAAGACGTGCTGAGCAGCCTGGCCCACATCGCCTCGGTGGATGCGTTCCAGCACTGGTTGTACAGCAGCGGGGCCGGTCATGACCCGACAGCGCGCGATGCCGAGTGGCTCCGGATCCGCAGCCGGTTCGAACCGATGGTGGACTGGTCCGATCTGGAGCGGGAGCGCATCGCCCGCTGGTATCGCCAGCTGCACATCTTTCTCTATCCGTTCTACTACATCGAATACGGCATCGCTCAGCTGGGTGCCCTTCAGGTCTGGCGCAACAGCCTGTCCGACCCCGAGGGGGCCGTCAGCGCCTATCGGCGCTTCCTGCAGCTCGGCGCCACCCGACCCCTGCCGGCGCTGTACGCCGAAGCCGGCGCCCAGCTCGTGTTCGATCCCGCCCGTATGGGGGAGCTGGTAAGGCTGGTGGAAACAAGGGCCGCCCAGCTCAGAGGTGAGATCGATGCTGGTTCCCAGGACTAAGGACGCAGGACTAAGGACTTGGGACTAAGGACTTGGGACTAAGGACTTAGTCCTGAGTCCCAGTCCTTGTAGTTTCGGCGGCGAAGCGCGATAATTGCCCGCTCCTGACCACTGACCACACCGAGGACTGGATGGCCAAGGAAGAAGGCATTGAGATGGAAGGGGTCGTGCAGGAGGTGCTGCCGGACCGGAATTATCGCATCCTGCTCGAAAATGGCCACACCATCCTGGCCTATGCGGCTGGAAAGATGAGCAAATTCAAGATCCGGGTGTTGGAGGGTGATCGGGTGACCGTGGTGCTGTCGCCCTACGATCTCACCCGCGGTCGGGTGGTCTACCGGCACAAGTAGCCAGCGACTACTTCACCTTCGTGACATTCTCCGCGGCAGGTCCCTTCTGCCCCTGCACCAGGTCGAACTCGACCCGATCACCCTCTGCCAGACTGCGGAAGCCGTCCATTTTGATGGCCGAGTGATGGACGAAGCAGTCTTTCTCTCCGGTCTCCGGGGTGATGAAGCCGAACCCCTTCGCGTCGTTGAACCACTTCACGGTGCCGAGCGTGCGAGACATAGTCCAGCGGACTCCTGTTAGAGGTGCCTCCGCCGCAGTGACACAGTCGTGCCAGCGGCATTATGGGCGCGGGCCAGTTCCCGCGTCATAAACGGAAAATCCGCGGCCGGTTCGCCGTGGAATACGTTGTAGGGGGTAGTCTGTGTCAGCATGAATTACGGAGAACAAACGCTGCAAATATGAGCATGTGTCACGATTTCGTCAAGCGAATTGCCTCCTAGGTGTTGCGGCGCAGGAACCGGTTCGCCGCCTCCGTCCAAAAGGTCGGTTCCTCGGTGGGAAGGGCGGCAGCGTATGTGAGGGCCTGGTAGAACTCGCTGGCGCTGGCGTAGCGCTGCTCGGGATCGGCCCGAACGGCGCGTTCCAGCACCCGCGCCAGTTCGGCTCCGACCTCGGGCTTCTCGGCCAGGAGGTTGGGGATGGCGTCGGTGGTCTGTTTGGCCAGGATCTCGGTGACGTGACGGCCGGTGAAGGGTGGGCGTCCCAGGAGTGCGTAATAGGCCACCGCTGACAGACTGTAGAGGTCGGTGCGCTGGTCTACCTTCTCGCCCAGCAGCTGTTCCGGGCTGGCGAACTGGGGCGTCCCGCTTTGACTGGTGGCCCCGCCGAATCGGCCCGACCCCCTCAAGGCCAGCGCCAGACCGAAGTCCGTGATCTTGAGTGCACCGCCGGGCTCGAGCAGCATGTTTTCGGGTTTGATGTCGCGGTGGACCAGACCGGCGGCGTGAGCCTCGGCGAGCGCCGCCAATCCCTCACGCAGCAGTCGGAGTACCTTCTCCCGCGACTGGGGCCCTTCGCGCTCCACCAGCTGGGCCAGGTTGGGACCTTCGACCAGCTCCATGGTATACCAGATCAGCCCGTAGCGGCCGCCGATCTCGAAGATGTCCACGACATTGGGATGGCGCAGTCGCGCGGCCAGCTGGGCCTCACGCCGGAAGCGCTCCACCGCTGCGGGGTCCAGGGTGAGCACCGGTTCCAGCACCTTCAGGGCGACAACCCGCTCGAGGTGGAGATCCCGTACCCGGTACACCCGTCCGAAGCCACCCCGGCCGATCTCGGTCAGCAGCTCGTAGTCGTCGCCCAGAGCCCGGCGAAGTCGCTTCTCCCAGTGTTCGGCGGTCTCCAGGAGGCTTTCCGGTTTGGGGCTGCCGATGTAGGTGGCTTGACCCGCGACCTCACCGGCCTCTGACGCGAAATCCTCGTACATCTCCCAGGCGGTGATGTAACGGGACCAGGGATCGGGCTGCATGGCCCGCGCCAGCAGCCGGTCGAAGACCTGGGGGGCGGCTGGCCGGAGCCGGGTCGGTGGCTCCAGCTGCCGCGGATCGACCGGCGGTTCCTGGCCGGTGATGGCGAAGTAGATGTTGGCCGCCGTGGTGTAGACGTCGCTGGCGGGATCGCCCGGCTGACCCTCCCGGACTTCGGGTGCCATGAAGGCCTGTCCCGAGCTGCGTTCGTGGGCCGGAATGTGGGGAAGGGCGTAACTGCAGTGCCGCAGATCGGTCAGGGTTCCGCGTCCGCTCGGTCCCACGATCAAGGATGACGGCAGAATCCGGCGTACGATAATGCCTCGGGAGTGGGCGTGCTCCAGCGCGCTCAGCAGCGCCCGGGCCATGACGTGGACCGACGGTATTGGACGCGGTCCCCGCCGTACCGCCTCATGAAGGCCTTCCCCATCAACCCAGTTGCCGATGCGCCAGGCGATGTCGCCGGCGGTTCCGACATCGTAGACGTGCCGGATGGCGGGGTGGTCCAGTTGGGCCAGGGCCTCGGCCTCCAACAGGAACCAGTTTCGGGCCTGTTCCCCGGACCAGATGTTGATCCGGATACTGATATGGCGTTTGAGCAGTGTGTCGGTGGCCTCGAACAGGACGCGCTCGGGTGAGCGCGCCACCACCCGCATGATCCGGTAGCGCGTGCCGAGCGCGGCCCCGACCCGGTCGACCAGCTCCAGGTCGGTGACGCCGGGGCCGGGCTCAGGACGCGCCGGCGACCTGGACGGCGTTGCGTCCGGCATGCTTGGCACGGTACAGGGCGGCGTCGGCCGCGGCGAGCAGCGCGGGCACGCTGTCGCCGTCTCGGGGAGATTCGGCCAGCCCGATGCTGACGGTAGAGAGTCCGAATTCAGGATGGGTGGAGTTGAACTGCTC
>DASWKS010000394.1:0-5673 GCA_036396495.1 Gemmatimonadales bacterium | reverse complement strand
GAATACGACAGCGGCGGCCAGACCGATGAGCATCCGCTTCCGGATTAGCGGGGTGATGCGGGGAAACCTCATGCACTAAGAATAAACGGGCGGGTAGGGCGGGTAAGGCGGTTACGTAACCGGCTTGACCGCCGTAACCGCCTTAGCCGTCCGATTATTCTTGTCCCATGCCTGATTTGCTGACAGAACTCAGTTCGCGCGGCCTGGTTCACGACCAGACACCCGGTCTGGCCCAGCGGCTGCGGAGGGGTCCAGTCACCGGCTACGTGGGGTTCGACCCCACGGCGAATTCGCTCCATGTTGGCAATCTGGTCCCCGTGATGGCGCTCGCATGGCTGCAGCGGCATGGGGGCAGACCTCTGGTGGTTGTGGGAGCTGGCACCGGCATGGTGGGCGATCCCAGCGGCAAACGGGCCGAGCGGCCCATGCTGTCCTTGCAGGAGATTGACGCGAATGCGGAGGCGATCCGGGGCCAACTGGCTCGCTTTCTCGACTTTGAAGGCCCCCGCGCCGCCCGGATGTTCAACAACGCGGACTGGCTCCGAGGTCTCACCCTGCTGGAATTCCTGCGCGACACCGGCAAGCACTTCACGATCGGCTACATGCTGCAAAAAGAAGCGGTGAAGGCCCGGTTGGAGACCGGGATCTCCTTCACGGAATTCGCTTACATGCTGGTCCAGGCCTACGACTACGACCATTTGTATCACACCGCCCAGTGCGAATTACAGATGGGCGGCACCGACCAGTGGGGCAACATCACCGCGGGGATCGAGCTGGTCGGGAAGAAGCGCGGGGCCCAGGTCCAGGGGCTCACCCTGCCGCTGCTCACCACCGCCGCGGGGACCAAGTTCGGGAAAAGCGAAGGCGAGAACGTCTGGCTCGACCCGGCCCGGACCTCTCCCTACAAGTTCTACCAGTTCTGGATCAACCAGGACGATCGGGACGTAGGGCGGCTGCTTCGGACCTTCAGCTTCCGGCCGTTGTCCGAGATCGCGGACCTTCTGGCGGCCCACGCCCTGGCGCCAGAGCGGCGCGGGGCCCAGCGGGAGCTGGCCGAGGAGTTGACGCTGCGGATCCACGGCGAGGAAGAGTCGGGTAAGGCGCGGGAAGCCGCGGCGGCGCTGTTCGGACGGACGGACGGACAGACGGACGGACGGGCCGGCGGACGGGCGGACGGACGGACGGGCGGACGGACAGACGCCCTGCTCACTGCCGAGATGCCGGAGGTCGTCATTCCCGCCTCGCAATTTGGGGAAGGCATGCCGATGGCGGAGGTGCTGGTTCGCGTCGGGCTGGCGAGTTCCAAGGCGGATGCTCGGCGGGGTCTCGAAGGGCGCGGCTTCTATCTGGACGAGGAGCAGCTCAGCGACCCAGCCGCTCGTTTGGAGCAAACCGATCTGCTGGAGGCGAACGGCCAACGGGTAGCGATTCTTCGAAAGGGAAAGCGGAACTACGTTCGGCTAGTGGTGAGGTAAGCTGCCGTCAGGCCGTCCGTCAGGCCGTTTGTCCGTCAGTCCGTCCGCCTCAGTTTGGGATCGTACAGCTCGCGCAGCGCCTCTCCTACCAGGTTGAACCCCAGCACCGTCATTCCCAGGGCCACACCCGGCACCACCGAGACCCAGGGCGCCACCCGCAACAGATCCCTCCCGTCCGCCACCATGCCCCCCCAGCTCGGGGTTGGCGGTCTCACCCCCAACCCCACGAAAGACAACGCGGCCTCGGCCATCATCGCACCGGCGGCACCGAGGGTCGCGGCGACGATGACCTGGGCTCGGACGTTGGGCAACAGATGGCGAAACAGAAGCCGCCGATCGGGCGCGCCCAGCGCGCGGGCGGCGGTGACGTAGTCCGCGCTCCGCAGAACCAGCACCTGGCTCCGCACCAGACGGGCCATCGCGGCCCACCCCACGGCGCCGATGACCAGGAAGATGACGAAGACCGAGGGGTTGACCGCGGCTGCGATCGCGATCAGCAGGAGGAGCGTGGGAAACGCCAGCGTCACGTCGGCCAGGCGCATCACCAGCGTGTCGACCCAGCGGCCGTAGTACCCCGAGACCAGTCCCAGGGTCACGCCGAGCAGCGCGGCAATGCTCTGGGAGACCAGGCCCACGACGAGGGAAATCCGGGCTCCATAGAGCACCCGGCTGAGCACGTCCCGGCCCTGGGTATCGGTCCCCAGCAGGAAGCTGCCTCCGGGCGGGCGGAGGTAGGCACCCCGCAGGTCACCCCGGAGCGGGTCGTGGGGGGCAAGCAGCGGCGCGAGGAGCGCCGCGATGACCACCAGCAGCACCAGCACCACTCCCAGCTGAAACAGCCGGTCTTGACGCAGACGGGCGGCCAGTAGCCATTGACGATTGGCGATTGACGATTGACGATTGAGAACCGGCCTGTCATCAGGAGCGAAGCTGCGCATGAACAATCGTCAATCGCCAATCGTCAATCGTCAATGGCCTTTACCCTCGTCCTGAGCGGCGGTGGCCTCAAGGGCCTGGCCCATATCGGGGTGCTCCGGGCCCTGGAAGAGCGAGGGCTGGAGCCGTCACTGGTGGTGGGCGTCTCCATGGGCGCTGTCATCGGCGCGGCCTGGGCAGCGGGGCGGCGGGTCCGCGAGCTGGAAGACAGGGCGCTCCGGCTTACCCGCCGGGATGTATTCCGGATCGCGCACATGGACATGGCCCTGCGACGTCTGGGATCGCCCGCGGTGTATCGGCGCGAGCCGCTCGACCGACTTATCTCCGACCTGGTCGGTACCCTGCGCTTCAAGGACCTGCCTCGGCGGCTCCTCATCAACACGGTCGACATCAACACCGGCCACCAGATCCTGTGGGGGCTGCCCGGCCTGGACGACGCCCTGGTGGCCGACGCAGCCTTCGCGTCGTGTGCCCTGCCTGGGATCCTGCCCCCCCGGGAGGTGAACGGGTACTTCTGCGCCGATGGCGCCATCGTCGACAACCTGCCGGTGCGCGCCGCCGCCGCGGTGGGCACGGGACCGGTAATCGCGGTCGATGTCGGATCGATCGGGATCGAGCGCACTGGACTGGAGCGGCTGGGGTTCGCGATGACCTACGGCCGTGGCATCGAGATCGTGATGGGCCGGCTGGCGGAGCTGACGCTCGACGACTGGGACAGCCCGGCCCTGGTGCTGATTCGTCCCAGGGTGAGCAAGATCTCGATGTTTGCGTTCAACCGCACACCGGTGCTGATCTCGGAGGGCTACCGGTCGACGCTGGAGGCACTGGATCTGCTGCCGGACGGCATCGACAGCCTGCCGCCGGGCGGAATTCACCCGCTGCGGCACGTCGAGGTGAAGGTGGACAGCCCGCGCTGCGTGGGGTGCGGTCTCTGCGTCGCGATGAACCCGCGCGCCTTCATGATGGATGCACGGGGCCGGGCGGTGGTGCGCCGCGAACACCAGACCTGGACTCCGGTGGGCGACGCGGCGGTGCGCGCCTGCCCGACCGGCGCGATCAGCGTGGTAGAGCTTTCCGGGGAGCCGCGCTGAGCTCTCCTGCGATGGACTGCAGGTCGGTCACCACCCGGTCCCAGGTGAAGCGGTCTTCCACCGCCTTCCGTCCGGTGGCACCCAATCGCCGGGCCCGATCCCGATCCTGCAGCAGGTTCCCGATGGCGGTGGCGACGGCCCGGGGATTCTCGGAGTCCACCAGGACGCCGGTTTCACCGTCCGTCACCGCATCCGGCATCCCGCCGCTCCGGCCGGCGACGACCGCCAACCCTGACGCGGAGGCCTCCAGCAGTGAAATCCCGAAGCCTTCCACATCCACCCCGGCCTGGCGCGAAACGCCGACATAGAGATCGGCCACGTTGTATAGCGCCGGGAGATCCGGGTCGCTCACGTCGGTGAGAAAGCGCACCCGGTCTCGCAGGCCCAGATCGGTGGCCAGGGCCTGAAGCGCCGGAAGATGGTCCCCCTGCCCCACCACGGCATACCGCAGCGTCGGATGTTCCGTCGCCAGTCCGGCGAGGGCGTGCAGCGTGACGTCGACGCCCTTGTGCGGCACCAGGCGGGCCACGGTCATGATCCAGCGACCGTCCCCGTCCAGCCCGTAGCGGGCCCGGACCGGTTCGGTCGACACGCCGGGCCGGAACTGGGCCGGGTCGGTCCCCAGCGACACCACCCGCACGAATCCGGGCCGGGCATCGAGCTCCAGCTCGCCCAGAATGGCCTGGCACAGCTCGCCGGTCCACCGGCTGTTGGCCACGATGACCGACGCTGATCCGAGCAGGGAGCGCGCGGTGCCGCGCTTGACCCGGGATTGGTGGACCCGATGCTGGAGGCTGAGCAGATCGCCGCCATGCACCAGAATCCCGTAGGGGATGCCCAGCCGCTCGCAGAGCCATTTGGCGGGATATGCCGCCGGCCGCATCTGACCGCACCACACGAACTCGGGCTGGAGCCGCCGGGCGAGCCGGGTCACCCGGCGAGACCAGAACAAGAGGCCCCGCACGGTGCGGAGCCGACGAGCCGGAACCCCGATCCGGTCCACCGGGTTGGGCAACAAAGCATCCACGGCGTCCGAGCCGGGCATCCGGCCGGTGGAGACCACCAGGGAGTCGGGAGGGAAACGCCGGGCCAACTCCCCCATCCAGCGGGCGATGCCGCCGCCCATGGGAGGGAAGTCGTAGGTCAGCAGAAATGATCTTGCCACTTCATTAAAGGTAGAGGGGGGAGGGAAGAGGGGGGAGGGAATGCAGAATGCCCAGTGCCCAGTGCCCAATGCAGAGGGATCAGCCTCTGCCCCACCTCTCTATTGGGCATTCGGCATTGGGCACTCTGCATTACGCCGCCCCCTTCCCCTCCCCCCTCTCCCGTTCGAGCGCCCAGAGATGCGCATACTTGAGAAACGCGGTCTCCGCGCCGAGCAGCGATGTGATCAGTCCGAAGCGGCCATCCAGAACCGAACCGCCTATCAGGTAGGCCTTTACGAACCGCCAGGACGGCCGGAGGGTCAGATCGGCGACGGTGGCACGGCGACCTTGCTGGTACAGCTCCTCCGCCCCCCAGCGGGCGTAGCGGTCCATCTTGGTCTGGTGATGCGCCAGGTCCCGATAGGGATTGTGATCGATCTGGCCCGCAAGGGTGCCAAAGCCTTCGGTGGTTACGAGGGACTCATGCACCCGGGTTTCCCCGAAGCGCAGACCCTTCCGGTACATCCGCACCACCCAATCCCGGCCCCAGCGGCCCCGGCGCTGCTCCCGCCCGAGGTAGAGATTGCGGCGTCTGACCTCATACGCCGCGGCCACGGGGGCTTCCAATACGTACGGCAGCTCCTCCCGCAGATCGGGAGTCACGACCTCGTCGGTGTCGAGGGCGAAAATCCACTCCTGGCTCGCGGCTTCGGCGCCGGCATTGCGCGCCCCGGCGATGGTCAGGCCGCCGCAGTCGATGACCCGTGCGCCAGCCGCCGACGCTCTTGCCGCGGTGTCGTCGGTCGACCCGTTGTCGGCGACGATGATCTCGGCGGCCCAGTCGTGCGCCGAGACGAACGCGGTGATGCGCTCGCCTTCGTCGCGGGCCGGAACCACGATCGATATCGGAACTTTCATCCCCATTCCTCGAACAGCGTCACGTAGTCGCGCTCCATGCGTTCCAGCGGGAATTCCGCCAGAATGCGACGGCGGGCTTCTCGTCCCAGCGCGGCGCGGAGCGGCGGA
>DASWKS010000393.1:0-3077 GCA_036396495.1 Gemmatimonadales bacterium | reverse complement strand
CAGGAACGGATCGATGCCGTTCGCCGAGCTCAGATAGCGTTCTATCGCTGCGGAGAGAACCCGTGCCTCCTGCCAGCATCTGAGGTCCTCGAACCGGTGGACGCCTGACATGGCTCGAATATTCAGTAGAGGGAACCAGGGACTGTCATCAGGAAGACGCGAGTATCAGCGAGAATCGGGTGTCGCGCACCAGGCACAGGGCACCTAGCACCGCACTCAGCACCGCACGTGGAACGTTGGAACTTGGAACCAGGAACGCATGATCTACGACCTCACCCCCCTCATCAGCCCCCGCCTCGCAGTATGGCCCGGCGACACCCCCCTCTCCCGCGCCGTCCTGATGGACCTGGCGGGGGGGGATAGCGTGACCCTCTCCACCCTTCATGCCACCGTTCACCTCGGTGCCCACGCCGATGCGCCCAGCCATTACGGTCGCGGCGGTGCCGCCATCCACCAGCGTGATCTGGCACTGTACCTGGGCCCGTGTCAGGTGTTGCGGGTCGCGGTGGACCGCGGTGCCCGAGTGGAACCGGAGCAGGTGGGATCGGCAATCACCGCGCCCCGGGTGCTCCTGGCCACCGGCACCTTTCCCGATCCGGAGCGATGGAACGACGACTTCGCCGCCTTATCTCCCCGTCTGGTCGACGCGCTGCACGAAGCCGGCGTCCGTCTGGTTGGCATCGACACGCCGAGCGTGGACCTGATGGATTCCAAGGATCTGCCAGCCCACCAGGCCTGCCTGCGCCACGATATCGCGATCCTGGAAGGCCTGGTTCTCTCCCAGGTACCGGAAGGGATCTACGAGCTGATCGCCCTGCCGCTCCCGCTGGAAGGATTCGATGCCAGTCCGGTGCGGGCCGTGCTGCGGTCTCTCCCGGCCACGCCACCAGCTCCATCTCCACCGAGGACCAAGTCGTGAACACTCATTTGGTCAATCGCGGAATCTTCTGCGCCATCGGATTGCTGGTCCTGATGGTTCCCCCCGCCGTCGGCCAAGCAGCCGATACCACCTGGGACGTCACCCGGCCCCGGGGCCAAACCCGCCCGGTGGATTTCACCGTGAGCGAGGGGACCTGGATGTCCCTCGATGTGTCGCCCGACGGCCAATGGCTCGTGTTCGATCTCCTGGGTCAGGTCTACCGGCTCCCGGTGACCGGCGGGCAGGCGGTGCCGCTCACGGCGGAAAGCGGGATCGCGATCAATATTCACCCCCGTATCTCCCCCGATGGAAAGCGGATCGCGTTTGTCTCCGACCGAAAGGGACAGAACAACCTCTGGGTCATGGATGCCGACGGGCGGAATGCGAAACCGGTGCTGCTCGATCCCGCGGCACAGCATCGCACGCCGGTGTGGCTGCCGGATGGAAGGTTTCTCCTGTTCGAGAAGGTCACCAACCTGCTGTTTCGCTCCATCCAGATGGCTCACGTGGACGGCGGGAAGGGGACCGAGCTGGTGAAGGCCGAGATGGGCACGATGCCGAGCCGACCGAGCGTAGCCGCCGACGGCAAATCGGTCTTCTATGAAATCTTCACCGGCCGGTTTACCGGAGCCTTCGGGGTCGATGACATTCTCAAGGGTGCCTATCAACTGCGGCGGACCGACCTCAGCACCGGCGAAGCCATCGAGATCACCGCGGGACAGTCGGCCCAGCAGGATCGCGGCACCAGCGGTGGCGCGTACGCGCCGGAGGTAAGCCCGGATGGCCGTTTACTGGCGTTCATGCGGCGGATGCCCGATGCCACGATCACCTGGCGGGGCCATACGTATGGGCCACGCTCTTCCTTGTGGATTCGAGACCTCGAGAGCGGAGCGGAACGGCTGCTGATGGATCCGGTCGATCCGGACATGTCCGAGGATGGGATCCAGCAGCACGGTACCTATCCCCGGTATTGCTGGATGCCCGATGGGCGGAGTCTCGTCATCGCGCAGGGCGGCAAGATCCGCCGGGTCGACCTGGTAAGCGGAACGGTCACCACGATCCCATTCACGGCCCGGGTGCAACGCACGGTGTCCGAGCAGGCATGGGGCAAGTTCCGGGTGCCGGACGGACCGGTCGAAGCGCGCTTCCTCCGCTGGCACTCGGCGGCGCCCGACGGGCGCACCCTGGCGTTCCAGGCGTTCGGCCGGATCTGGCTCATGGACCTGCCCAACGGGACACCCCGCCGTCTCACGCCGGACAGCTTCGGACCGCTGGAATACTCTCCCGCCTGGTCACCCGATGGTCGGGTGCTCGCGTTCACCACCTGGGACGACAGCGCGCGGGGCGCCGTGTGGCGGGTCCCGGCTGGGGGAGGAGCCCCCCAACCCGTGAGCCAGACGGCAGGTGAATACCTCAATCCGGTTTGGAGCCCCGACGGTGGCGATCTGGTGGTGGTTCGCGGCGGCGGGGTCACGGCACGAGGCATGGGACTCGCCCGCACGCCGTTCTGGGAGGTCGTTCGGGTGCCGGTAGCCGGCGGAGGCGAAACGGTGCTCGCCCGGATTCGCCCCGGGCCGGGGTTCGCGGAGGTAGTGCGGCCCGCCTTCGGCCCGGAGGGTCGGATCTTCTTCACCGAGCTCAAGACCAAGCAGCCGGCCGACCCATTCCGGCCCGTGGTGTTAGGCACGCTCACCTCGGTGCGGCCGGACGGCAGCGACCGGAAAGTCCACGCCGAAGTGTCGTACGCCGATGATGTCGTGCCGTCGCCCGACGGGCGCTGGCTGGCGTTCTCCCAGGCCGGGGATGTCTTCCTCGCGCCGTTCGTGATGAACGGAACCGGCGGCGCGCCGCTGACGCTGAGCAAGAGCGGTGGCATGGTGCCGGTCACGCGACTCTCGAAGGAAGGTGGGCTCTATCCCCGATGGCGTACGGCCGACCTGATCGAGTTCGGGAGCGGCCCGAGGTTCTACACCCATCATGTCGGCACTGGCAGGACCGACACGGTCACGGTGCGATTGAGCCAGCCCCGAGCCAACGCGCGAGGCACCATCGCGCTCACCGGCGCGCGGATCATTACGCTCGAGAACAAGCAGGTGATCCCATCCGGGACGATCCTCATTCGCGACGGCCGGATCACCTGCGTCGGCGCCTGCCAGGC
>DASWKS010000392.1:0-9953 GCA_036396495.1 Gemmatimonadales bacterium | reverse complement strand
ACGAAGGCGGGCCCGAAGAGCCAACCGGCGACGACGCTCCCGAGCCAGCCGCCACAGCCGAGTAGGACCTATGACCACTGCCGCACCTCCGGTGCCCACGCTGGACGAAATACGACAGGCCGCGGAAGCGCTGCGGGAGGTCGCCCCGCCGACACCCCTGGTCGAAACGGCCGACCTGTCCCGGCGGGCCAGCCAGCCGGTGTTTCTCAAGTGCGAGTTGTGGCAGCCGATGGGCGCCTTCAAGATGCGGGGCGCCTGGACCGCCATCACCCGGCTCTCGCCCGAAGCCAAGGCGCGCGGCATCATCACCCACTCCAGCGGCAATCACGGCCAGGCGGTGGCCTTCACCGCGCAGAAGCTCGGCCTCCGGGCAGTGATCGTGATGCCCCGGACCGCGCCCGCGATCAAAGTGGAAGGCGTGCGCCGCTACGGCGGCGAGGTGGTCTTCACCGACGCGATCTCCAGCGCGCGACTGCAGCGAGCGGCGGAAGTGGCGGCGGAGGAGGGCCTGACGATGGTCCCGCCCTACGACGATCCCAACATCGTGCTGGGCCAATCGACCTGCGCCTTCGAGGTGCTCCAGAGCCATCCGGAGATTTCCACCTTCCTGGCGCCTATCGGAGGCGGCGGACTGCTGGCCGGCACCTGCGTCACGGTGATCCACGGACGGCCCGATGCGCGGGTGGTGGGCGTGGAACCCGAAGGGGCGGCCAAGCTCTCGGCCGCGCTGGAAGCGGGCCATCCGGTGGCGCTGGAAAGCACCGCCAGCCTGGCCGATGGGCTTCTGCCGCTTTCGGTCGGCACCCTCACCTTCGAGTACATCCGGCAAGTGGTACGCGAAGCGGTCCGGGTCACCGACGAAGAGATCGGGGCCGCGGTCCGCTACCTCTGGCGGGAACAGGGTCTCCGGGTGGAGCCTTCGGGCGCGGTCGGTGTGGCCGCGCTGCTGGCCGGCAAGTTCAAACCCAAGACCCCCACCGCGATCCTCCTTACCGGCGGCAACGTCGATCCCGCGCTGTTTCAGAAACTCGTGGCCTGACCCGTGACCACGCCGGCCAAGATCCTGTTCGCGCATGACGATCATGCGTTCGGCCGGACCCTGGGCTGGATCCTGGACGAGCACGGCTACGCGGTGACGGCCGTGCCGGCCACCGATGCGGTGCTCGAGACGATGGCCGAGGACCCGCACGACCTTCTGGTGCTGGAGACCGCGTCGGGTGAAGCGGGTATGCGCTTGCTGGCGCGGATCAAGGGCGACGAGCGCTTCGAGAGCCTGCCGGTGCTGATGCTGTCCTCCCTCCCGCCCGAGGAAGGCTCGGTCGAAGCCCTGGGACTGGGCGCCACCGATTTCCTGGCGCGGCCCTTCCGGGTGCGGGAGATCCTGGCCCGGGTCAAGGCCCACCTGCGCGCCGGCCGCGAGCTCAACCGGGCCCGGGCCGAGGCCCGGTCGCGGTCGGAGATGATCGAGATCCTGCGCGAGATCGCGAGCTCGCTGTCGCCGGACGAGATCTACCAGATCCTGGTACGGCGGGTGGCGCAGGGGCTGGGCATCTCGCGCTGCTCGATCCTGCTGCGGGGACCGGACGAGGGCGTGGCGACCGTGGTGGCGGCGTTCGAGAATCCCATGCTGCGGAATCTCCGGGTCGAGCTGCGACGCTATCCCGAGATCGAGCGCGCCATCACCAGCGGCGAAGTGGTGCTCTCCGATTCGATCGAATCCGATCCCCTGTTCGCCGAGACCCGGCGCCAGTGGCAGCAGGAAGGGAAGGCGGTCGAGACCACGTCGGCCCTGGCGATCCCGTTCATGGTGCAGGGGCGGCAGGTAGGCGTGTTCTACCTGCGAACCAGCGGCCATGACGCGGTGCTGAACCAGCTGGACGTCCAGTTCGCCGACCAGGTCATCAAGTCAGCGGTCACCACCATCGAGAAGGCCTACCAGATCCAGGCCGCGGTGGAGGGCGAGCGCCAGATGAAGGAGCTGGCCGAGACCGATCCGCTCACCGGACTGTTCAACCGGCGCGCCCTCGAGTCCCGGCTGTCCCGGGAGCTGGAGCAGGCCCAGCGGTTCTCCACCGTGCTGAGCTGCCTGATGATCGACGTGGACAATTTCAAGCAGACCAACGATACGCTGGGCCACCAGATGGGCGATCTGGTCCTGGCCCAGCTGGCCAACCTGCTCAAACGGGAGCAGCGGGCCATCGACGTGGTGGCGCGGTTCGGGGGAGAAGAGTTCTGCGTGCTGCTGCCGCTCACCGGCAGCGGCGGCGCCCGGCTGCTGGCCGACCGGATCCTGCGCCGGATCGCCAGTCATCCCTTCGGCGAGGTGGAGAAGCCGGTGCCGATTACCGTGAGTATCGGTGTGGCCACCTACCCTGACGACCGGGTCACAGATGGGACGTCGCTACTTCGACTCGCCGATCAAAACCTCCTTAAGGCCAAAGCCGACGGACGCAATCGGTATCGAGACTAAAACTTCAGGAGCAGGGGCAGGGAGCAGGGAGCAGGGAGCAGGGAGCAGGCAGCAGGACACAATCGCTCTACCTCGGTTCTGATTCCTGCTTCCTGCTTCCTGCTCCCTGCTTCCTGCTTGCTGCTCCCTGCTTCCTGCTCCCTGCTCCCTGCTTCCTGATCGCCGCAAGCCAGAGGTTCCGAACCGACGCCGTCTTGGTCCTGGGATCGTTGATCCGGAACATCTCCCCGAGCTTATACCTGGCCCAGAGCGGATCGGTCAGGGCCAGCGGTATGGCGCTGCCGTGCAACCCGAGCACCGCCTGGATGTCGCCGGTGGGGATCCCGCTCGCTTCGAGGCCCCGCAGATAATTGTTGCAGTAGAACAAGGCCCCGCCGTTCAGGTGGCCCGGAATATCGAAGATCTGTTTGTGTCCGGTGGTCAGGCCCTCGAGCCAGCTGTCGTCCCACTCAGACGGACGAACGGGCTGACGGACGGACGGACGCTTGCCGTTGCTCTCAGACGCGACGATGTCAGTCGTGCCGGTGGTGAGCAGGGCGAGGGCGCCGGAAAGGCGGGCCAGAAAGGAGCGGCGGTCAGGTGGCAACATGGTCTACCTTCTCGGGTGACATCTCACGCTACGGGACGGCGCGGAAACGGGTTTCGGCCTCAGAAGCAGGAAGCAGGAAGCAGGAAGCAGGAAGTAGGGAGTAGGAAGTAGGGAGCAGGAGGCAGGGAGCAGGAGGTGTGAGGGCTCCCTGCTCCCCGCTCCCTGCTCCCTGCTCCCTGCTGACAGCGACGGCCCACTCGCCTAGGTTCTTGGTTCAGCCTTTCGGAGCATGCCCCATGCGTCGCACCGCCGGTCTCGCTTCCTATGTCATCGTCGCAGCACTCGCCGCCGGGGCGGGGGCGTTCGGTGTCTGGTTGGTCCGTGAGCGCCCTCGACTCGATCCGGTAACGACCCACGGTGAGTGGGTCTGGATCAAGCGGGCGAGCGACTCGGTCCGTGCCTACGTCGCCTATCCCGAACGACGCGACCCGGCGCCCGCCGTGATCGTGATCCACGAGATCTTCGGGCTCACCGACTGGGAGCCCACGGTGGGCGACAAGCTGGCGGGCAACGGTTTCGTGGCCATCGTGCCCGACATGCTCTCGTCCCGCTTCGGCATCAGCCCCGGGTCCCCGGATTCGGGCCGGAAGCTCATGGCGCAACTCACCCCCGAGGGCATTACCGCCGATCTCAACGCGGCCTACGAATACGTGAATGGACTGCCGGCAGTGCGGAAGGACCGAGTCGGGGTGATCGGGTTCTGCTGGGGCGGAGGCCAGACCTTCCGCTACGCCACCAACAACCCGAGGCTCAAGGCCGCCGTGGTCTGTTACGGTCCCAGCCCCGATACCACCACGTTGGAACGAATTCAGGCTACCATTCTGGGCGTGTATGGTGAGAACGATGCCCGGGTCAACACCCCGCTCCCGACCGTCGCCCGTATCATGAAGGAAAAAGGCAAGCGGTTCGAAGCCGACAGCTATCCCGGCACCGGGCACGGGTTCCTGAAACCGGGACGGAAAGGATCCGAAACCAATCAAGTTCAGAAGGCCTGGGACAAGATACTGGCGTTCTTCGGTGCTGAGTTAGGCAAGTGACAACAGAATGCAGAGTGCAGAGTGCAGAGTGCAGATCGCAGAGGGGTAACCCCACTGCACCCTACATTCTGCATTCTGCGCTCTGCATTCTGCTCTCCGCTTGTCAGTCCCTTTCCCCCCTCACCAATAAGGTTTCGGTGGGCGAGGAGTCGTTCGTGGTCATCGTCGGAGAGGCGTCCGATGGCCAGACCGATCTCTTTGCGCTGGGGGCCCAGGGCGGTGAAGCGACCCGGTTCAGCTTCACCCGGATGAAGGAGTATGCGCCGGCGCTGCATCCCGCGGGAACGGTGGTTGCCTTTCTGCGGCGGGCACCCGGCGCGATCGACAGCTCCCCCGCCACCCTGGTCGTGCTCAATCTGCTGAACTCGGCGGAACGCCAGACGGCACTGCCGGCGGACATCGGGGTGCCCCGCCGGATCGGCTGGAGTCCGGACGGCGCCATGCTCTACGTCCTGGGTGACGTGGGGATCGCGGGCTCTGCAGCGCCCCCGGCCACGATGACCTTCGTCCCGGTCGACACGGCTGGCCCCGGTTGGGCGGCCGCCGACACAGCGACCAGCGTGCTGCTGGGGCTGCCGGTCGTAGCCCGGGTGGAGACCTGCGCCAGGGATTGTATTTCTTCCGTGGCCAAGCCCTGGTGCATCCTGACGCCGGACGGCCGGCGCCAGGAGCTGGGACGGGTGGTGACGCCGTTTCGCTGGGGGACGGACTCCCTGGCGTTTTTCGAAGGGGATCGACTGCTGGTCTATCCATTGGGCGGAGGCCGGCCCCGCCGGATGGAGTGGACCCGCGCGCCGGAACGGCCGCGGGATGGCAGCTACTGGGAGACCCGACCCCGGTAGGGTGGTGCGGCCTGCGGCTCGGCCACTATCGATGGAGCCGCTTCGCCGGTGTGCGAGCTGGTACCGGCCCCTTCCTCCGGATGCCGGTCTTCCACCCCGGCTTCCTGCGCCAGGCAGGCGAGGCGCAGCGCCTCATGAGTATCCACCCCCGCGCGCACCGCCCCCGGTCCGATGGAAAGATTCGCTCTCGCGGTCATGGCATCACCTTGGCGGCGATTGAGTCACAGGTGGCGAAAATGGCCGGATGCCCGGCCTTGCCCAGTTGAGCGTGCAGCATCTCGTGCCGCACTACCAGCGGGACGCTGACCATGGTCTCGGCCAGGTAGATCCGGTTCCCTTCCCACACCCCCAAGGCCATCCGTCCTTCCCACGGAATCGATGAACCGGGCACGACCCGGAACTCGAGTTCATTGTAGTGGTACGCCGGCCTGCCCCGAAGGGTCGAGCCACAGCGGGCCCACACCTCGCCCCAGTAGGTGGACCAGATGGCGGGAGTCGCCATCGGCTCCCCCAGGTCCCGGGGCTCTGCCGGTGTAGTACAGGCCGCGGCCAGAAGGGCCAGGCAAATAGTCGCGGTGGTTCGCTGCTTTCGCGTCATCTCAACTCGATCCCGAGGATCTGCTCGGGGATCAAACGTGCAAGCGTCATGCCCCGCTACCGACCAGAATCGGTCGATGGCAACCCATTGAACTGCAGTGGGTTGTGATACCGCATCGGATCGGGTCGCGACCGCCTGGGCAAATGGCTCCGGCAAACTCTGCCGCCGGTTCGGGGTCGTGCCACCGACCGGGTTCGGACCGGTGTCGGCTCAGGCTGATCGAGGAGGGTTGAGTTTCGTCCGGAGAGTCCGCTCGCTGATGCCCAGCAACTGCGCCGCCCGGGTCCGGTTACCACTGGTGGCGGCGAGGGCCCGTTCGATCGCGATCTGCTCCAGGCTGGCGAGGTCCAGCGGAAGCTCGGCGGGCGCTGGGACCGCCGAGGCCGATGCCGGGCGGCTGACGTGGGGCCGGAGCGCGTCAGCGTCGATCGCGGCTCCCCGGGAGAGGATCACGGCCCGCTCGATCACGTTGGACAATTCCCGTACGTTGCCGGGCCAGTCATGCTGCTGCAGAACGTCGATTGCTTCCGGGGTCATCGACGGCGACTCGACGCCCAGCCGTTCCGCGGCCACCTTCACGAAGTAATGCGCCAGCAGGGCGATGTCACCCTCCCGCTCCCGCAGCGGCGGTGTCCGAATCGGCATCACGTTGAGCCGATAATACAGGTCCGCACGGAAGCGCCCGGCGTCGACTTCGGCCTTGAGGTCGCGATTGGTGGTTGCGACCAGCCGGACGTCCACCTTGATCGATTCCCGCCCGCCGACCCGCTCGAACTCCTGTTCCTGGATTACCCGGAGCAGTTTGGCCTGCAGGTCCAGTCGCATTTCCGAGACTTCATCCAATAACAGGGTGCCCCGATGGGCCCGTTCGAATGCCCCCGACGCCCGGGTGGTGGCGCCGGTAAAGGCACCCTTCTCGTGACCGAACAGCACGCTTTCCACCAACCCCTCCGGCAGGGCGGCGCAGTTGACCGTAATGAACGGGGCGTCTCGCCGGGGACTCTGCTCGTGGATGGCGCGGGCGAACAGCTCCTTGCCGGTGCCGGATTCGCCCTCCAGCAACACGGTCGCCCAGGTGGGCGCGACGGTGGCCACGGTCTCGTAGAGGCGCCGCATCGGCTGGCTGTTTCCCACCAGGGCGCGCCGCGACCGGATCCGGCTCAGCTCGGTCCGGAAGGCTTCGTTCTCCCGCCGCAGCCGGGCGAACTCCAACGCGTGCAGCACGGTGATGGCCAGGGTATCTGACCGAACCGGTTTGGTGATGTAGTCCACCGCGCCGCTTCGGATGCACAGCACGGCGTCTTCCACCGTGGCGTAGCCGGTGACGATGACAACGGGAATCCGGTGGGATCGCTCTTCCAGCTGCCGCAACAACTCCAGCCCCGTCATCTGGGGCATGTTGTAATCAGCCAGAATCAGATCGACCGGCGACCGATCGATGACCTCGAGGGCTTCCTTTCCGCTGCCGGCCAGCATCACCCGGTAGCCCGCCTCAGTGAGCACCCGCTCCAGCAGGGCCGCGACGGCGGGCTCGTCATCTACACAGAGGATAGTGGCGGAAGAAGAAGGCCCGGTCACTCAAGCTCCATCGGTGGGCTCGCTGCCGAATCTAATCGGCACCCATAGGGCTGCCACCGGTCGTTTCCGCCGACTCCGCCTGCCTCGCGGACTCGTCTCGGTCGGACCGGACCATATCCCACGCGGCGTCGATGGCCAGACCGACGTTGGGGTGCTCCGCGGTCAACTCCCCACCCGCCACCCGCTCACAGGTTGACCAGACGACCGCCAGCCAGAGCGAGCCCCACCACTCCGCTGCACCGGCACGAATGGCTCCTTCCTGCTTGCCGGCGGCTACCAGCTGGGTCACGTGATCCCGGAATTCGAGCCGGGCATCCCGGGCGAGGTCGTCCAGAACGGCGAGCTCCAACGGACGGCTTTGCAACCGGATGGCCGCAGGGTCCAGCTCCGCGGCCCTCACCAGGTTTCGAGCCGCGTCGGCCAGCCGGTCGCGGGTGGGGAGGCGCAGCGCCAGCGACGCTTCCAGGTGCTCGTCCAGTCGTTCCCACACACTCCGGCAGACCGCGCTGTAGAGTGCGTCCTTGCCCGGGAAATGACGATAGATGGTGCCTTCGGCGATGCGGGTTCGTTCCGCCAGAAGCGCGGTGGTGGTGGCGTGATAACCTCGGGTGGCGAACAACTCGAGCGCGGCCGAAATCAGCCGCGCCCGGGTTGCCGCCCCTCGGCGGGGAGGCGCTGACGCGGGCATCCCGGGGAATCTATCAGATTCCCGGCCGCCTCCCGGTCACGCTTCCGCCTGTGGCTGGCGGGGAGGGTGGCGGGTGCGCGTCACCAGCGCCACGGTGGTCGCCTGGGGACCCTTCTCGCCCTGCTCTTCCGCGAATCGGACTTCCGATCCGATTTCGAGCCGGTCGAATCCCTGATTCAGAACGCTGTTGCGATGAAAGTATATCTCCCGACCGTCCGTCGTCTCGAGAAAACCGTACCCTTCCCACGGAAACAGGATCCGGACCCGGGCCCGAGGCTCCGACGGCCGAGCCCCCACATCGCCCCGTTGCACCCGGGCATAGTCTTCCAGCTGCCGCTGAGCGGCGTCGAAGGCGCGTTGCACGGCAGTCCAGACCCCTTCGTGGCTCTGCCGGGTCGTCAGCAATTCGCCTTTCGGCACCGTGACGTCGATGCGGACTCCGTACCGACCAACTTCACCGGCGGCAAACCGGTGTTCCGGCTCTATCAGCACTCGGCATCCCATGATGCGCGGGTAGAAATCCTCCAGTTTGGACGCTTCACGCCTGATGGCGTCCTCGACGTCCTGGGACAGTGTGATGTTGCGAGCGGTGATCTGCAATTGCAGCTCCATGCAACCTCCTGTGCGAAACCCGGTGCCCATCAACATTCGCATGATCGGGTGAGAAGGCGGGTAACCCCCTGACGCAGTGGTGTACCGGGGATTCTACCCGCCCGACCGGTCGTGGGCCAGCAACCGCCGTCGGACCGAAATCCGCCTGGACCGACCCCGGGCGGAGGCTGGGTGGAGCGGGTTTGAATCAGGAAGGATCGGCCCATTAGATTTGGTGGCTTTTCCCCGACCGTTCACAACCCTCCGCGAGTCCGGATTCGCGAGTCGAGCGGCTCTGCCTGGTGCTGCCGGGCGGTCTCGTGACCCTCGCGGCTCGCGACTCGCGACTATCGCGGAGCGATCCCGATGAAGCTGCTGGTGCTCGGTGCCGGCCTGCAGGGCGGCGCTTGTGCGTGGAGTCTGCTGCGAAATCCCGCCGTTACGCAGGTGACCCTGGCGGACAGATATCCCGATCGCCTGCCGCCGTTTCTGGCCAACGCCGGCGAGCGACTCCGTCCGGTGCGGCTCGATGCCGCCGATCATCCCGGCGTGCTCGCCACCATGCGGGGCCATGCCGCGGTCATGTGCGCGCTGCCCTACTACTTCAACGAGCCGATGACCCGGCTGGCGCTCGAAGCAGGCTGCCACTTCTCGGATCTGGGTGGAAACACCCGGATCGTGCTGCAGCAGAAGCAGCAGCACCAGGCCGCGATGGCGAAAGGACTGTCCGTGATTCCGGACTGCGGCGTGGCGCCCGGGATGGTGAACATTCTCGCGGCGGAGGGAATCCGGCGCCTGGACCGGACGGCGTCGGTCAAGATCTACGTTGGAGGGCTGCCGCAAGAGCCGAAGCCGCCGCTCAACTACATGATCGTCTACTCGCTCGAGGGAGCGCTCGACTACTACACCACCCCGTCCTGGATCCTGCGCGAGGGGAAGGCGGTGCAGGTGGACGCGCTCACGGAGCTCGAGGACGTCGCCTTCCCCGCCCCGGTAGGGACTCTGGAAGCGTTCCACACCGGCGGCGGCATCAGCACCATGCCGCTTACCTGGGAGGGCAAGGTGGACACCATGGAATACAAGACGCTCCGCTACCCCGGCCACGCGGCCATCATGCGGCCGGTGCGGGACCTGGGCCTGATCAGCAACCAGCCGATCGAGGTGAAGGGACAGCGGGTGGTCCCGCGCGATGTGTTCATCGCGGCGGTAACGCCCAGCCTGCAGAAGCCCGACGGGCGCGATCTGGTGGCGCTGCGGGTGGCGGTGACCGGCACCCGCAACGGGGCCGAGGCTCGCACCGAGTTCGATCTGCTGGACTGGTACGACGGAGCCCACGGCATCAGCGCCATGATGCGGACCACCGGCTTTTCGTTGTCGCTCACCGGCCAGTTACAGACCCAGGGGGCAACAGCCAGGGGGGTTCTGACGCCCGATGAGTCCATGCCGTTCCGGCCCTACCTGGAAGGGCTGGCGAGCCATGGGGTCCGGATCACGGAACGCGCCGAATGAGGAAGCAGGAAGCAGGAGGCAGGGAGCAGGAAGCAGGAAGCAGGAAGCAGG
>DASWKS010000391.1:0-3614 GCA_036396495.1 Gemmatimonadales bacterium | reverse complement strand
CACCATGTTAGGCAAAACGGGCGCTACCAACAACTATCACCCTTGATAGGGTATCCCCTATCACTCTTGATAGAGTGTACTTGAGAACATTCTTATTCGTTCGGCTAATCGCTTGATCGACAAGATAGTACCATCCCGATTGAACCTATCAGGCTTGATAGGGTACCCCCTCTCACCGGTGTCAGCTTGTCGAAAGGAAGCCAATTCGAGACCATAGATACATGCAGCAGCAAGCTTACGATGCCGGGACCGTGGAAGTGGTCTGGAGAAAGGGCCGGGAGATCCCCGGCCTTCCCTCCAGCATTTGGCGCCGCGACCGCTTCGGTGCCACCATCCGCCGCTTCGACTACGGGACCGAGTCCGACTACGGTTGGGTGGTGGACCAGCGCCCGGCCTTCCTGGGTATCGGGCTCACCATGGAACGGCTCCAGCCGCTGCAGTGGCGGAACGCCACGCCCGATCTGTCTGATAGCTGGTAGCCCAGCCCCTCCCCCCAGCCGCAGTACCGGTCCCACGCCGCGCAGCGCCCCCAAGGTGTTGCGCGGCTTCCGCATCCGCCCGCGGGACAGGGGCCGTGCAACTCGGCCCGCTCCGGCACTCTCCCGGAACAGTCTTTGCCTCTCGGATGGCCGATGTCACGGTTCCACTACTTCTCGGTGCTGGCCTGGCTGGCCGCGGCCCTCCTCGTCCTGGGGGGTACCTCGGCGGTGCCGGCAGCCCTGCCGGCCATCGACCCGGTGGCGATCACCGGCCCGGAGGCCTGGTTCCGGCAGGTCAAACCCTCTTGCAACAGCCTCGAAGTCGAGCTTGCGCTCCGGGCCTTTCCGCCACCGGAATCGGTGGACGGGACCGGTTACGCCGCCGCCTGTCTGGCCCTCGCTGGTCGCATCGACGACGCCCGGGCCAGGATAATCGCGGTCGAGGCGGCTGATCGATGGAAGGCCGCGGGGATCGTCTTCGACATCGGCCATCCCATCGCGGACGCCGGGGATGACCGCTCCGCCGGTCCTATCATGGGCCTGGTGACCGAGTTCTGGCCCAACCACTACATGGCGCTGTATCACGCCGGCATGGCCAACTATGCCATCGGCCAACCCGGGCTGGCTCGCACCCAGCTGCGGGAGTTTCTCGAGTTGTACCAGCAGAAGGACGGCTGGAGAACCAACGCGCTCGAGATCCTCGAGCGCCTGGAGCGGTAGGTGCGGGCCCGCGCCGCGAGTCCCTGCCTGGTGTGCGGTCGCTCGGAGCCGCTTGGTCTGCCGGTTTGCGCCGCCTGCGGCGGCACCCGGGAAGACGTGGCCGATCAGCTGCTCTTTGTGCTGCCGCCTCGGGAGCCGCACCGCCGGCGACAGCTTCGGGCTCGACTGGCGGCCCTGACCGGCCGCCCCTCCCGGAGCGAGGCCCTCGACTCCACCGCCCGGGGGCTCCGCGCCCTGGCCCGCATCCCGGCGGCCGCCGCCCCTGAAGTGGTCGCCCGGCTGGAAGACCAGGGGGTCACGGTCCACGCCACTCGGGCCGACCGGTCCTGGGCCGCCATTCCGCTCTCATTCATCTTCCTCCTGGCCGGAGCGGCCGGTGCCGGTCTGATGGCCGGGCTCAGGGGATCGGTCGGGTTCCTGGTCCTCACCCCCGTGTTTACGGCGTTGATCGCCTGGTCGGCGGCCCGGGGGGTGCGCAGTCCGGTCTATCCCGACCAAGCCGAGCGCGGCGCGCCGCCGGTGCTGGTGAAAGTGCTGGCGGAGCTGCCTCCGGGTCAGGCCCGGGATCTCATCGCGGAGCTGAGTCAGGCGGCGCGGAAGATCCTGACCCCGGAATCGCGCCTCGAGCTGCCGGCCGGACTGCTCCGCACCTTCGACGAGCTGCTCCCCACCGCCGCGGAGGCCGCGACCGACCTCGCGGCGCTGGACCGCACGCTGGCGGACTTCGAAACCCGCGGTCGTGATGGGGCGGCACTGCCCGACACCTGGCGCCAGGGCAGGATGGAATTGCAGCAGTGCCGAGCCCGCCTGGCGGGATATCTGCTCGAAGTAACCGGACTGGTAGGCCGCCTGCAGGGGATGTCAGCCGACGGATTGTCCTCGGCCAGCGCTCGCCTGCGAGAGCTGGTGCGTGAGCTGCGGGAGCAGGCCACGGTGAACGGCAACCCGGTGAACGGTGAACGGTGAACGGGAGAGTTGCGTGAGACCGTGAACGATGAACCTCGCGGAGCGCCGGTGTTTCGACCGTTCACTGTTCACCGTTCACTGTTCACCGTTCACCGTTCACTGGTATAAGCGTACACCATCACCACGGCGAGCACCCCCACGTCGCCGATCGTGACCCCCGCCACGATAAGCAGGTTCCCCAGGTCACGGTCGTTCACCGCGAAGGCCGCGCCCGATATCACCAGGCCTGCCGCCACGCATAGCGCCCCGGCGACCACATGCCACATCCGATTCCGGCGCCAGGCGCGATCCGCGGACAGGTTTTCGGCGGCTCGCCTGGTCTCGCGCTCCAGCCGAGCGGCGGGCATGGTGATCAGAGGCACGAAAACAAGATACCAGGGCCAATCCCGGTAAACGGTAAGCAGTCAACGGTGAACCACCCTTGGCCGTTCACCGTTCACTGTTGACCGTTCACTGTTGACCGTTCACTGAGGCCCCGGTGCGACGGGCCGGGCGAGGCGCGCATCTTAGCTGGCGACCCCCACGAGTGAACGCCATGTTCCGCGCTCCATTGCTTCCTCTCTCCTGGCTCCTTCTAGCTGGCGCGGTCAGCGCCCAGGTCCCCGAGGTGCGGCTGGCTCGGGCTGAGGCCCGGTATCCGAAGGAGCTCAGCTCCGTCACCGGACTCCTGGAACTGCCCGACGGCCGGGTTCTGGTGTCCGACGGTATCGATCAGACCCTGCTGCGGATCGATCTCCGCAGCGGCAAGACCGACACGGTGAGCCGAATGGGCGCGGGGCCGGGCGAGTACAAGGGACCCGACCTGCTGTTCGGTACCCCGGGCGGTGGCGTGCTGCTGCTGGATCTGGGCAACGCCCGCCTGTCCTTCTTCGATGCCGCCCTCAAGTACCTGGAATCCTCTCCGGTCACCCGAGGCAATCCCGCTACCGGGCTCACGATGGTCATCCCGGATGGAGTTGACGGCGAAGGCCGAGTGTACTTCCGGTCCATGATGCGGGCTCCAGATGGCCGGGCCGACTCCGGTGCCGTGGTTCGCTGGGACCGGGTCCGGAACGCCTACGACACCGTGGCCAAGCTGAAGCTGAGTGAAGTGAAGGTCTCCAGCTCCGGCGGGGCAAACAACCGCAATGTGTCGATGCGGCCGGTGCCGCTGTCGCCCGAGGACGTGTGGTCGGTTGCCGCCGATGGCCGGGTGGTGGTGGTCCGGGTGACCGACTATCACGTTGAATGGATCCGACCCGGCAGTCCCGCCATTCGTGGACCGGTCAACCCCTGGCAGCCGGTTCCGATCCGTGATGCGGACAAGCGCGCCTGGGCCGCGGAGCTCCGCGCCACCGGGCTGGCAACGCAGGTGCAGAGCGAGAACGGCCGAATGAGCGTGCGCATCGGCCGCGGCCTCGCCGGCGCCGCCACGCCGGCGGGGCGGCCAGGCGAGATTCCCAACCTCGA
>DASWKS010000390.1:0-13159 GCA_036396495.1 Gemmatimonadales bacterium | reverse complement strand
CTGCCCAAGCTGGTGATCACCGCATCAGTCACGTTCACTTTTCACGGGGCCATGCTCATCATCGAGGACGCCAGGATCACCCAGGTCCGATTGGGTGACCTCACGGCCGCCATCGAGCTGTCAACCAACAAGGCCGAGCTGGTGAAGCGCGATGTGCACAAGTGGACGCTCCCGGGAATGTACCGACTGAGGGAACCGATCGGGATCACCCCACCGGCTCCGGCGCGGCCCGCCACACTGACGGGCTAGCCGGTCACGCTTAGCCGCTGCAACTGCTCCTCTTTCCCGACCTACCTCGTCGCGGCGCCCTTGCTATGGCCCTGGCGTCCGCCGAACGTTGAGCCACGGATCACAGTGAACGCACGACATGAGAGTTGTGGTGCTGGGGGCCGGCGCGGTGGGCGCGTACTATGGCGGACAGCTGTCGCGGGCGGGCCATGAGGTCGCCTGCTACGCCCGGGGAGCGAATCTGGTCGCGTTGCGCCAGCATGGCCTCGAGATCAAGAGCCCGGAGGGCACGTTCCACGCAAGCGTGGCGGCCACGGACCGGACGGAAAAGCTGGGACCAGCCGATTTCGCCATCCTCGCGGTCAAAAGCTACTCGCTCGAAGGGATCGCTTCGGCCGTCCGATTCTGCGCCGAACAGGGGGCGGTCATCGTGCCGCTACTCAACGGCGTCGACACAGCCGAGCGATTGGTGGACCTCGGCGTGCCGCCGGCCGCCGTGATCGGTGGCCTCACCAGGATCAGCGTCATTCGGGTGGCACCGGGTGTCGTGGAGCGGCGTAGCTCCTTTCAATCCGTAGTCGTGGGGGAATTCGACGGCCAGGCCAGCGCGCGGGTCGATCGCATCGCCGCCGCGTTCGGTGAGGCAGGGGCGGAGGCCCGCGTCTCCGAGAACATCCAGCTGGATCTATGGCGGAAGTTCGTGTTCATCACCGCGCTGGCCGCGGGCTGCGGGCTGGCGCGCTCTGCCATCGGGCCGCTCCTCAGCCATCGGCTGGGGCGGCGGCTCCTGGAACGCGCGACCGCCGAAGTGGTGGCCGTAGGCCGCGCCCGGGGAATCCCATTCCCCGACGACGAGGCGACACGAGTCATGAGTGTGCTCGATGGGTTGCCGTCCGGGATGAAGCCGAGTTTTCTGGCCGACCTCGAGTCGGGAGGGCCGACCGAACTGGATATCCTCAGCGGAGCGGTCTCTCGCTTTGCAGAGCCCTTAGGGATCGCTACCCCGATCCACGATACGGCAACCGTCGTCCTCGACCCTCGGACCAGCGTGGCGCCAGCGTGACCTTTTGCTTTGTCGGTTACCTCCCCAAGAATACCCAACGGCCCCCCGACCTGGTCGAGACCGGCCCACGTCCAGGAGTTATGCAGCGTCAGCAATTGCATCGTCGCTCCCCCACCCGGGTGGATCGAGCAGTGGTGTCACAACCGCCTCGGCTTCTGCGACACCCAGGACCAGGCGGTCGATCTGGTTCTCCCGGGAGACCCCAGCTTCAGGATCCTGGCCTTCTTCCTCTGGGAGCGTTGCTTCACCCGGGAGGGAGCCGAGCCCCTTACTCTCGAGGTCAGAAGAGTGGCGGATCCACCATGGTAAGTAACGGCAGCTGCAGCACCACTCGACCGATCTGGCGACCGACATTCTTCGCCGGCACGCTTCCGGTGTTGCTCAGCACGACGATGGTAAGATCGTCCTCCGGGTAATGGCCCAGCCAGCTCATGAAGCCGTTGACGCCACCGCCGTGGGCGATCAGACGGTGGCCGTCGACCAGGCCCAACCCCAGGCCAAAGCCATAGCCGGTCGACTTGCCATCGTTGAGAGTGGCCGCGGTTCGCATCCGATCGCGCGATCCGGGCGAGAGCAAACGGGCCTGATTCAATGCCCGTTGCCAGACCAGCAGGTCCAGCACGGTAGAACAGATCGCGCCCGCACCGCCCATCACGTTGATGCTGATCGGCGGGGCGTTGATCACGTTGCCGGACACGACGGCGTACCCGCTGGCTCGGCGGGGAACGATCGCCCGGAAGTCACAGTAGGACGTCGACCGGAGTCCCAATGCCCGGAAGATATTTTCCTCGAAGTACTTCGAAAGAGACGATCCGGTCACCTTCTCGACGATGAGACCGAGCAGGAAGTATCCCGAGTTGCTGTAGCGGTACTGCTCCCCAGGGTTGAAGTCGAACGGCTCATCCTGGAACAGGCCGAGCATCTGCTGCTTGCTCAAGTCAAGCCGTGACAGCTCGCTCCAGAACCGGGGACCCAGGCCGGTGTAATCCCGGATTCCCGAGGTATGAGTCAGCAGGTGCTCGATGGTGATGCGATGGCCCTGAGCCGGATAGTCGGGGAGGAACCGGGTGATCTCATCGGTGAGCCTGACCTTCCCCTGGTCCACCAGCTGCATGATCGCGAGCGCGGTGAACTGCTTCGTGATCGACGCGATCTGGTAGATCGTCTCGACGGTGGCCGGAACACTCAGCTCGAGGTTGGCGAATCCATAGCCCTGAGCCAGCAGGAGTTCCCCTCGCTGCTCCACTGCTACAGTCAGACCCGGGGTGCCGGTTCGCTGCATTTCAGCCGCCACCACCGAGTCGATCCGAGCCAAGAGACCGGCTTGGCCTTGTTGGGTTTCTGCCGCGCGAGACAGGCCCAGCAGCGCCATCCCGGCCAGGCCAGCGCGAAGGATCCACGTCATCGTGGGGTTCACTTCGTTCGCACCGCAGCTCCTAACGTCGGACCCAGCCTCCAGGCCAGGATCAGGGCCCAGAGCACATAGAGCGCGGCCAGGAATCCGGTCCAGACCACGTCGCCCCGGCCGTCGAACATGGCGCCAAACAGCATTCCCCCCACCAGGTTCTGGATGAAGTGCAGACCCACCAGCGGCCAGATGCTGCCGCCAGCCTGGTACAGCCAGGCATAGACAACGCTCACCGCCGGCAGTGCGACCGCAATCGGCCAGGGAATGCCGCCGATGATGAGAATCGGCAGATGCCAGACCAGTACGCCCAGCCCGATCCAGAGGCTCGCGGCCAGCGGAGACATGGTCTGCTGCAGGACGTGCTGCCCGTACCCTCGGAAGGCCGGTTCCTCGGGAATCGGGCCGCCGAGCGGCACGATCGGCAGCGCGACCAGAAGCGCTCCCCAATTCCAGGCGGCGATCGGGGGAAGGGATGCCCCGGCCGCCACCGCGAGAGCGGCGGAGGTCACGATGATCGCCAGCGGAATCAGCAGGCCGGCAGCATAGATCCGGCCCGGGGCGCGGAAACGGAGAATTCGATGCCACCAGGCAAGGAGGCCGGCTCGGCCTTCGGTCCACCCGATCACGAGCGGCGCCGCCAGGATGGGCCCGAGCACAAACATCGGCCGGGGCCACCATACAGCCGGATGAATCACGTTGCCCAGATTGCCGAACCAGGTCAGAGCATACGCAAGCAGGAAGAAGGCCAGGATCCTGATACGCGTCGGAGTTACGCCTTCGAGGGGTCGCAATCGGAGGCCTGGTAGTGAGGGTTGTTCTCCTCGGTGGTGGGAATGACGATGCTTGCCTGATTGCCGCGGGTAATGCCGCCGGGATAAGGTCCGGTAGGGAATACGGCAGTCACCGGGCGGTTGTACTGCCGCACCAGCCGCCGCATGTCGCCCACCCGATGACCGGTCGAGTACAGCCAGAACGCCCGTTCCCGGAACGTCAGGTCGATGCGGGCGACCGCAGTTCCCGGATCGGCAACGGGAGTCAGTCCCTGAAGATCACGCAGCGTATTGAGTTGGGCCAGCCAGCCACTCACGTTGCCGTCCTCCAGCGCGGCTTCCGCTTCGATCAGGCGCGCTTCGATACCGCTCGCCTGGACGACGGGCGTGCCGAAGTCGTTGTAGATGAGGAGTCGCGCGCCGGTTCCGTTGTAAGGCGGGATAGCGGGGAAATCCACCGGAACTCGGGGATCAGCCGCCGAAGCGAAATTGAGGCCGTTACCGCCCTCGTTGTCCGCCACGAAGAGATCACCGCCATCGTAGGAACGGGACCGGAGCAGGTTCTGGGTGGCGGTATTGCCGCCGGCGTAGAGCGCTTCGTATGAGAAGCTGGTTGGCACGGCCGTGACCGCCGCGCCCGCAGCGGGCCCATCTCCCTGGTCGAGCAGCGCTCGCCCTTTTAGGACCGCGAGCAGGTTCGCTATCCGCACCACCCCACCTATGTTGGTCGAGCCCTGCTGCAGCAGGTCCAGCGCGCGGTCGAAGATCTGCGTTGTGCTGAGCGGCTGGCCGTACATGATATCCGGCTGACTTTGGCTGAAGGGCATTCCGGAGCAGTAGTGCTCGCCGAGCAGGAGCGTCGCCAGAGCGGCGACACCGTAGAGCTCGCCGGCGCGGGAATCACCCGGCTTGAATTCCACGATCCGTTCGGCGGCTTGCTCGGCCGACTCCCGAGCATGATGCAGTTGGAGATAGATCCCCTGGCCCAGGGTGTTTTCCTTGACCACCCGGCCCTGGTCGAACTGGCCGACCTCCGGTGGAGTCGACCCGAACCGGAATTCGTCACTGAAAAGACCGGCGTATGCCAGGAAATTGCTGGCGACTCCCGCTACCGCACCGGGACCGGCGAGCGCCGAGGCAAAATCGCCGATGGCGCCGTTATAAGCGGCAGTCGCCCCCGCTTCGCCGGTCAATTTGCCCGGCTCGATGATATCTGGCCGCTCGACCTCGAGGAGGCTGTCACAGCCGGCCAGCAGACCGAGACAGCCGATGATGACAATCGATCGTATCGTAGGCATGGGATGCTCCGACCTAAAAGCTGAAATTGAGGCGGAGAAGAAACGATCGTGGCTGACCCGGCTGCCAGAAGTTGTAGACCGGCCCATCCGGCGTGGTGCCGGCCAGGGTACTGCCCTCCGGATCCCAACCTCGAAACCCGGTGAAGAGCAGCAGATTGCGCCCGGTCACCGTGACGGTCGTGGCCTTGGGTCCCAGCCAGCCGGTGAACGACGGTGGCAGGGTATACGAGATGGACACTTCTCGCAGTCGCAGGTAATCGGCGTCGTCGACAAACGCGCCGAAGGCGAAGTAGTTCGCGACTGCCTCTCCGCGTGCCTGCTCCTCCAGCGACGCGTTGGGATCGTTAAGGCCCTGACAGTTCACCCGGGGGCCCAACCCGCAGGAGAACAGCGTATTCACATCGAGGACCCTGAACCCGCCCTTGTATTCGAGCTGGGTGCCAATGCGGAGCCGGCTTCGAAACAGCGACACCGTCGATGTGAAACCGGCGGTTCGGGTCGGGAAGGTCGAGCCATTGAACACCGCGGTGTCGGTCGTGACGACCTCGCTCCCGACGATGATGCCGTCGCCATTGGCGTCGTCAAACGAGACCAGGGCGGGCCACCAAGTCCCGTAGAGGGGATAGCCGATGGCCTGCCGATAGCCGAAGCCGGTCGGTGAGGGAACCCCTTCGGCCAGTTCCACCAGCCGGTTCCGGTTACCGGAGAATTCCAGCCCGATGTCCCACTGGAGATCGGTCGCATCGATCACCCGGGCCAGGATCGAGGCCTCGATCCCTTTGTTCGAGACGACACCCAGGTTCTCGATCCGAGTCGCTACCGCTCCTGCCGACCCGGCCAGCGGACGCCGCACCAGCGCGTCGGTGGTTCGCTTGTCATACGCGGTGAACTCGAGGGTGGCGCGGTTGGAGAAGAGGGTCGCGTCGAAGCCGCCTTCGATTTCGCGGGAACGCTCCGGCCGAAGGCTCGAGTTCCCGACACCGCCCAGGGTGACGCCCGGCGCGGTTCCGGTGAAGAGGGCGACCGACACGCCGTTGTAGAACGGAACCGCATCGAGCGGCCCAGGCTGCAGCCCGCTCTGACCATAGGCCGCGCGCAGGCGCAACTGGCCCAGCCACGAGTGCTCGTTGGCTCCGGCTCCTTCGCGGGCTACCCACGCCCCCGACAGCTTGGGATAGTGTGCCGTTCTCGCGGCACGACCGAAAGCCGCGTTCCGGTCGATCCGGATCGCGCCCGTCAGAAACAGCCGGTCGTCCAGACTCACCTGCTCCTCCAGATACGACCCCAACGTCACCGCCTTGGTGGTCGACTCGGTGGAGCCTATGATGGCGGCACCGCTGTAGGTCTCCGCGCCGAGCGGAAGATCCTGGCCGGTGTTGAATGCGGCCACGACGTTGTCCTTATTGTACTGCGCTCCGACCGAGGTCTTGGAGCCGAGCCGCTCCGACAGCTTGAAGGAAGCGGTCGAGCCCAGATCCACCGAGTACTTGTACGTGGTATATCGGTGGAGCGCGCGGAAACCCAGGGCCGAGCCACAGACCGGACACGCTCGGCCGTTGGGCTCGAGCTCCGAGTCCTCAAAGCCGATGTAATCCAGACCCACGGTCGCCCGCGAGGTGAGCCAGTTGGTGGGACGGTAGCTGGCGGTGGCACTGTTGATGAAGTGGTTGCTCCGGCGCCGCTCGACCAGCGAGACCGCATAGCCGGGGCGGACCGGAAAGCCGTACGGAGTCGATGCGGTCGGGTCGGCCGTGGCCTGCAAGGCGGACGAGAGCAGGCTGCGTCCGTTATCGCCCACCTGGGGGATGAGCAGATTGTTGTTAGTGAACGCGGCGTTGAAGCTCAGATCGGCCTTGGAGCCGAGGCTGGCGTTCAGGTTGCCCCGCAGGTTGACCTTCCGCTGATGACTCGGGTCGGTCTCATCTTTCGGCAGGGATGAAACGCCGAGCAGCTCCTTCCGGAACTCGGCCTCGGACTCGGGCAGCTTGAGCAGACCGCCCTGGTCCTCCAGCTCGGCGCCCGCGAAGAACCGGAGTGCCTCGGCTCCACCACTCACCTGCACTCCATACTGCTGCCGGAAGGCATCCTGCAGTGGCGTGAAGTCCGGCTCCCGCATCAGGTTCCGCGTGATGACCCGGTCGATCTCGCACTCGCCCGCGGCTTGGGATGGCAGCAGACATTGGGCGGCGGAGCCGGTGGCCTTGGCGAAGTAGATCGGATTGTAGTCGCTGGGATCATGAAAAACACCGTGCTCGGTGTACACGGTCCACTTGTTAGGGCCGCTCCGGCCCCGTTTGGTGGTGATCCGGATGACACCGTTGGCGGCCTGGGTTCCGTACAGCGTGGCGGCCGATGGCCCTTTCACGATGTCGATCGATTCGATTTCCTCGGGATTGATGTCGTCGAAGAACGACGGAGAGAAGCCGCCGTTGCTGAGTCGCAGGACGGGCCCCCGCTCGCTCACCCGGATCCCGTCGACGTAGAGCAGCGGGTCGTTCGAGAGCGAGACGCTGCTGAGCCCTCGGATGCGCACCCGCGAACCGCCACCGATGACGCCGTCGTTCTTGAGCACGGTCACGCCGGCCACCCGACCGTTCAACACATCGCTCAGGTCAGTAACCGGAGCGCTCTCGACCAATCGCGCGGCGTCCACCCGTCCCACCGTGTGCCCCAGTTCGCGCGTGAGCTGCTCGCCGGTCGTGGTGGTGACGATTTCGTCGAGGGCAAAGGGAATCGCCGTCAGGATCCAGTCGGCTGTTACCGTCTCTCCCAGACCGACCGTCACGATCCGTTGCTGTGAGGCGTATCCCAGCATGATGATCCGCAGGTTGTAGGTCCCCGGGGTCACCGGCTGAATGGTGTAGGTCCCCTGTTGATTGGTGGTGGCGACGTAGTTGGTGCCCATCGCCTGGACCCGAGCCCCGACCAGTGGCTGGCCGCTGGATTGATCGGTCACTCTCCCGGAGATCGCGGTCGCCTGTCGGATCGCCCTGAGGTCTCCCTGTGATCTTGCCCGGGCTGCCTTTGCGACCGGCTCGGGGATCGATGGGACCGTGGCCGCAGGTGGAAGGCGAATGCTCGCTTCACCAAAGGCCAGCGAGGTAGCCGGCGTCGATCGCAGCGGGTCGGTCAGGGTGGGGCGCCGGTCCGGATGGATCAGCACCTGACTTTCGATCTCCGTAAACTGGAGTGACGTTTTCGCAAGCAGCCGTTCGAGCGCGCCTCCGACCGTGACGTCCCCGCACCAGCAACGCACGGTTTGATGCGGCAGGAGACTGGGGCTGAAAGAGATCGGCACTCCCGACTTGAGCGAGAGCTCGGTCAGCGCGCGATCGAGCGGCGTATCCTCGATCTCGAGCCGGGCCGGGCGGGTCAGCAGCGCGGTTGACGTTCCCTTGTTTGCCGCGGCAATCGTTCGTGGACTGGTCTGGGCAGCGACCGATACCGGAGTCGGGACTGGCCCGGCGCCGACAGCCAGGGAGGCAAACAACAGGATCCGTCTCACGGGACACCCCGGGTGACGAGAGATTGTCCGTCGATGCGATCTCACCGCGGCCTCACGATCACGGTGCTGTTCCGCACCGCACACTGGGCATCGACGATAGTGCAGACGACGTTGATGGCCTGGTCCAGACTCTGATCGGACAACCACGCAGTGACGGTCCGATTAGCCAGCGTGGGGTCGGAAATTTCCACTGTGACGTGGTAATGCTGCGCGATCTCGGCGGCCACGCTGCTGAGTGGAGTGGCCTGAAAGACCAGGAAGTTGCCGGCCCAGGCCACCGACCGCGCGACGTCGGCAACTTTGGCGGGACGAAGCAAGCGCCCGTTCTTGAGCTCGGTCCGCTCGCCCGATTCGAGGGTCGCTTGTTGGCCCCGGGCCGAAAGCGCCACGCGCCCCTCGACGACGACGAGTGCGAGGGTGTCGGCGCTCGCCTGAAGGTCGAAACGGGTTCCGAGCACGGTGACCGCACCCACCCGGGTCCGAACCCGAAACGGCCGGCCTCTCATCGTCGCCACGGCGAAGTAGGCTCGTCCTTCGAGCGACACGACGCGCTCACTCCGGCCGCCCGTGACTCGAAGCCGGCTGGCGGGGGCCAGCCGCACCACCGAGCCGTCCCCCAGCTGAACCGTCGCCGTCTCCTTCACGCCGGTGACGAACTCACCGGCCCCAAAGACGAATCCGGGCGGGTCGGCCTGGCGGGTCCGGTAGATGCCGATGGCAATCACGAGCACCGCCGCCGCGCTGATGCCCACGCCCAATCGCCAGAACCAGTGACCGCGCGCTACGATGCGCGCTCGATGGCTTGCCAGTCGAATGATGTCGTTGGCGTTGGGCGGAGGGCCGACTCGGATCCCAGCATCTACTTCGGTTGCTAAGCCGAGCAGCTGGATCAGTTCGGTAAAACGAGCTTCGTGCTCTGGGGATGCGTTTCGCCAGCCGGTGACGCCGTCGCGCTCGGTCGGAGTCGCCCGACCCTGTATGACCCGGAACAACAGTTCTTCATCCATGGGGACCCGATCGGCTGACGTCATGATCGACTCCCCTGAAACGGATGAGGCCGTCGATCGGCCTATTGCGCGCTATTCCAGGTGGGAGCGCAGAGCCGAGCGGAGTTGGGCCAGGGCGGCCGCCACCTGGTTCTTCACCGTCGCGGGCGATACGCCCATGACGGTCGCGATCTCCTGATATGACAGGCCATGCAGATGGGCCAGGATGAACGTCTCTCGGCGGCGAGTCGGAAGCGCGTCGATCGCACGTGAGACGGCGGCCTCGCGCTGGTGGCGCAGTAGGTCGGTCTCGGCCGAACCACGATTGGTCTCGGGTTCATCATTCAGCTTGAGGGACCAGGCGATTCGGAACCGCCGGCGCCGGATCTCATCCATGGCCAGATTGTGCAGCACCCGGTAGCAGTACGCTCGCAGCGAACCAGGCTCGAGTCGAGAACGTCGATCCCAAAGCCGCACAAAGGTGTCCTGCACCAGGTCCTGCGCGGTGTCGGGGTCCTTGAGCAGCGCGGTGGCGTAGCGAACCAGAGACGGCCAGTATGCCTTGAGCAGCTGGTCGAGAGCCGCCGTGTCTCCCGCTCGGAGGCGAGATAGCAACCCACCTTCGTCCGCGATCCCGGTGGAGCGCGGTTGGTTCGGCGACGCCTGCTCGGTCATGAGAACAGTCGGGCGGCTGTGGCTGGTGAACGAGAACTACGACTCGAGGTGGGGAGAGAGATACGGCCTCTGGAGGCGGGGCGCAACCGCCGTCATCCAGTCTGAGTCGTGACTTGATCCACCGACAGGAGTTCCACCGCGGCCGGGGCGGTGATTCAGTCATCGCTGGCCGCGGGCGCCCGGCCGCGGTAGAATTCCTGTCTAAGGTCTGTGAGCTTCCTCTCTCCCGAGCACGCGGCGGTCTCACCGCGGGGCATCCGTGGATCCTGTCGGCGCTCGCCCCCTGGTTCGTGACCCTGGCGCGGCTTCGTTCGTACCCGGCTACTCCATCACCGCCGAACTGCTGCGCGACAACGGCCGGGTGATCTACCGGGGGCAGCACAATGCCACGGGACGCTCGGTCCTCATCCGGATGCTGGCACCAGAATCGGAGGACGAGGCCGCCCGGGCAACCCTCCGGCTCGAAGAGGGCCTGCTGGCACGAATCGATCTTCCGGGCGTCGCTCGGTCCTGTGGAATCGATGAGCGAGGCCCGTCCATCGCCCTCATCCTCGAGGATGTGGGGGGCGAGCTGCTCCGATCCCGGCTGGCCCGCGGTCGTCTCGATCCTCCCACCTTCCTTGCCATCGCCGTCCCGCTCACTCGCGTGACCGCCGAGCTGCACCGGCGGAGTATCCTCCACGGAGACCTCCACCCCGGCACCATCCTGGTGGATCCGGAGCACGAGCGGGTTTCGTTGATCGACCTGAGCTTCGCTGCCAGGCCGGGGCCACGATCGGGGCCGGCTGGGCCGCTCAAGGGTGCCATCGCCTACATGGCCCCGGAGCAAACCGGACGCACGGGTCGGGAAGTCGACCATCGGTCGGATCTCTATGCACTCGGCGTGACGTTCTACGAAATGCTGACCGGCCGCAGGCCCTTCGATTCCAACGATCCCCTCGCAATTGTGCACGCCCATCTCGCGCAAAAGGCGGTTCCACCCTCTGAACTGGATCCGGCGATTCCTGGCCCACTCTCCGACATCGTGATGAAGCTACTGGCCAAGGCGCCGGAAGATCGCTACCAAAGCGGCTTCGGCCTGGAGGCTGACCTGGCATGCTGCTGCTCGGAGTGGAAGGCCAGCGGCCGCATCGAACCGCTCGTCACTGGCCGGCTCGATGTGCCGGATCGACCTGTCGTTCCGCAGCAGCTCTACGGACGGCAGGCCGAGACCACCGCGTTGCGGGAAGCGTTCGAGCGCGCTGGTGAAGGCCGTCTGCAATTCCTGCTCGTCTCGGGGTACGCGGGGATTGGCAAGACTTCCCTGATCCGGGAGCTCCAGAGGTTCGTCGAACCCGGCCACGGCCATTTCGTGTCGGGCAAGTTCGACCAGATCGCCCGAGTCCCATACGGGGGATTGGTCCAGGCACTGGAGGCGCTGGTCGGTCAGCTCCTGACGGAGGGTGACCAACAGCTCTCCGTCTGGCGCAGTCGCCTGGACACCGAGTTGGGAACGGGAGCCGCCGTCCTGGCCGAGCTGATTCCGGGAATTCAGGCTCTGGTGGGCTCCCAACCGCCACCCCCCGCAGTCGGCCCGATGGAGGCCCAAAATCGATTCCGGCTGGTGATGCAGAAATTCCTTGTCGCGCTGTCGACCGCACGCGAGCCATTGGCGATGTTCCTGGACGACCTGCAGTGGGCCGACTCCGCGAGTCTCGACCTCTTGCAGCCACTGCTCACCAATCGGGGGCCGCGCCTGCTGCTGATCGGCGCATACCGCGACAACGAGGTAGACGCGGCCCATCCGCTGGCGCGCACCCTGGGTGCCCTGGGAGCAGCCTCCGTACCGGTGCAGCGACTCGCACTGGGGCCGCTGGAGCTGCCCGAGCTCGCTCTCCTGATCCGGGACACGCTCCAGGGCCGCCTCTCGGATGCAGAACCGCTGGCCCGTTTGGTCCTCCAGAAGACAGGGGGCAATCCATTCTTCGTCATCCAGTTTCTCACTGCACTATGGGAGGCGCCGCTCTTTCTGTTCGACTACGACCGCGGAACCTGGACCTTCGACCTCGAGGCGGTGGCGCGGGCGAACGTGACCGACAACGTCGTCGACCTGATGACTCAGAAGATCCAGCGGCTGCCGCACAAGGCGCAGACCGCATTGATGCTGGCCGCATGTATCGGCAACCGCTTCGAGCGGGACACGCTAGCGATCGTGAGCCAGCAGCGACCGGAAGACACAGTCGACGATCTCGCCGAGGCAGTTCGGGAAGGACTGATCCTGCAGGCCGGAGCCGACGGCTTCATCTTCCTGCACGACCGGGTGCAGCAGGCGGCGTACGCGCTCATTCCGGCCGGGCGTAAGCAGCACGTTCATCTCACCGTCGGCCGGTTGCTCCTCGAACGCGCGTCCCACCCGGTCGACGATCCTCGGCTGTTCGAGATCGCGAACCATCTCAATCTTGGCAGTGGGCTCATTACCGGTGACGCGGAGCGCCTGGCGCTGGCGCGTCTCAACCTGGCGGCCGCGCGTAAGTCCAAGGCATCGACCGCGTATCAGGCCGCGCTCGGGTACCACCGCGCCGGGACCTCACTCCTCGGCGACGGTGACTGGGAGATCCACTACGAGTTGGTATTCGCCCTTCACCTGGGAGTCGCCGAGTGCGAGTACTTGAGCGGCGACTTCGAGTCTGCCGACCGGTCCTTCACCCGGCTTTATGGCCGGGCCCGGACTCGGCTGGATCGGGCCAAGGTGTACGAGCTGGAAATCCTCCAGTACGAGAGCCTGTCCCGTTATGACGACGCCATCCGGGTCGGCAAGGAAGCGCTCCGCCAGTTCGGTCTGGACTTCCCCTCCGGTCCCGAGGCCACCGCAACAGCGTTGCAGGCCGAACTCGCCGCGATCCACGGCCTGCTCCGGGATGGAAACATCGAATCGCTGCTCGATCTCCCCCTCATGGCCGATCCCGAGACCCGGGCGGTGATGAGGTTGCTCAGCTTCATGCACACACCACTCTACCTCTCAGCGGACCAAGAGCTGACGCTGCTGAACACCGCCACCATGGTTCGGCTATCACTGGCGCACGGCAACACGGAAGAGTCGGCATATGCCTACGCACTCCACGCCATGCACGTCGGTCCGATCCTGGGGCAATTCCAGGCTGGATATGAGTTTGGGTCCCTGGCCCTGCGGCTCAGCGAACGCTTCGCGGTGCCCGGGGTGCGCGCCAGGGTGCTGATGAACCTCGGG
>DASWKS010000389.1:0-2124 GCA_036396495.1 Gemmatimonadales bacterium | reverse complement strand
TCCTCGTCTTTGTACCCGTTGCAGACGATCAGGTGGTCGGTCCGCTCGGCCAGACCCAGGACCGCCTGCAGTTCCGGCTTGCTCCCGCATTCGAGCCCCACGCCGTACTGGGCCCCGAACTCGACGATCTCCTCCACCACGTGGCGCTGCTGGTTGACCTTGATGGGGTAGACCGTGGTGTAACTGCCTTCGTAGCCGTGCTCCTCGATCGCCCGCCGGAACTGGCTCTGCAGCTCGCCGATTCGCGCTTTCAGGATGTCGGAGAAACGCAGCAGGATGGGAAACGCGATGCCTTGCGCGTTCAGGTCCAGCGCTAGCCGGAACAGGTCGACGCCGCGGGCCGGATCGCGGTCGGGATGTACCATGACGTGGCCTTCGGCATTGATCCGGAAGTACCCCAGGCCCCAACCGAGCATGCTGTAGAGCTTCTCGGCGTCCTTGATGCCCCACTCGGTGGTCGCGATGGCGTGACTCCTTCATCCGTCGGCGCAGTATTATACAACGAGAGCCGACTGAAGGAGTCCCGGTTGCGCTGGTCCTATCGCATTGTGACGATTCTGGGAACCGAGGTCCGGCTCCATGTCACGTTTCTGTTTCTGCTCGCCTGGTTCGCCTTCGCCGCATACAGCACGGGTGGCCGGGAAGCCGCGGTGGCGAGCGCCGTGTTCCTGGTGCTGGTGTTCGGGTGCGTGTTGCTGCACGAGTTCGGTCACATCCTGGCGGCGCGCCGCTACGGTATCCGTACCCCGGAGGTCCTCCTCTCCCCCATCGGGGGCCTGGCCCGCCTGGAGCGGCTCCCGGAAGAGCCCCGGCAGGAGATCGTGGTCGCCCTGGCCGGCCCGCTGGTGACCCTGATCATCATCCTGGTGCTGGCTGCCCTGCTCAGGGCAATGGGCGCTGGGGACAACCTCTTCCAGTTCGATCCCACCGAGCGGCAGCTGCTGCCCGGGCTGTTTCAAATCAACGTCATCCTGCTCGCCTTCAACCTGATTCCCGCCTTCCCGATGGACGGGGGGCGGGTCCTCCGCGCGCTGCTGGCGAAGCGAAAAGGGATCGTGGCGGGGACCCGGATCGCGGCCCGCATCGGGCAGATGTTCGCGTTCCTGCTGGGCCTGCTGGGCCTCACCAGCCCGGCCCCCATGCTCATCATCATCGCCGGGTTCATCTATCTCGCGGCCGAGGCGGAAGCGGCCGCCGTCGAGACCCGCGCGGCCGGCCAGGGAATGACCGCCGCGGCGATGATGATCACCGATCTCCGGGTCCTCCCGATCTATGCCACGCTGGAGGACGCGGTCCGGCTGCTCCTGGCCGGAGAGCAGCGGGAATTCCCGGTGGTGGACAATGACCGGCGGCTGGAGGGTTTGCTGACCCGCGACACGCTCATCAAGGGCTTGGCGGAAAGGGGTCCCGGCGCCACCGTGGGAGAAGTCATGGCCAAACCGGTCAAACCGGTGATGCCCGGCGTGCCGTTCGACCGGGCGCTGGAGCAGCTGCGCAGCTCAGGCCTTCCGGCGCTGCCGGTCGTGGATCAGCTCGGCATGGTGGTGGGGCTGATCACCACCGACAACATCACGGATCTGCTCCTGGTGCGGCGCCACCTCGCAGCTCGGTCATGAGGAGCCGGCCCGGCGCGGCGGGCCGGCTGAAATACCACCAATGCGATTCGGCGGTCCAGCCTTCGTCTTCAGCGACCAGGTCGCCGTACAGGCAGTGGGTGGTGGGAATGACCAGCCCGCGCATGTGCCGGTCGACGGCGTCGAGTCGTTTCGCCGATTCTTCCTGCTGATCGCGCCGGGCGGTCTGCCACGCCTCGTTCAGCAGCTCCCGGGTATCCATGTCGTTGAGGTACTGCTCCAGCGATCCCTGGTATCCCTCGGCCACCGACTCTACGATCCGCTCCCAGGTCGCCACCAGGCCGGGCAGGCCGGCGGCGACGACCGCGCGGGAACAGCCCTGCGATTGCAGGAACACGAAAACAGGGTCGGGATAGTCCACTCCTTCATACCATAGGCCTGGAGCGCGGGATGGCAAGGGACCCAGTCCGAACCGTGGCCGTCAGCGGCGCCAGCGGATTCATCGGCAGCGCGCTGGTCGCGGCGCTCCGGCGGAACGGCGCCAACCTGC
>DASWKS010000388.1:0-1594 GCA_036396495.1 Gemmatimonadales bacterium | reverse complement strand
GATTTACGTCCACACTACCGCCGAGCCTGGTTTGAGCCGGTGCCTAACAGTGGGTTGAGCCCAAAGACACTTCCTCATAGTTGCGGCGCGGCGATGTGCTAGCACTGGGGGCGTGCGGGTTGACCCCCCGAACGCAACGCTCGAGAACAGCACCGTCATCATCACCGGCAGCAGACACCACTCCATCGTAGAATCAAGCTGCCTCCCGCATAACGCCAGATCGGAGCGACGGAGGCAAACCAGTCCAGGCGAGTGATCTATCGCCAAGACAATGACTACCCACCGAGGCATCCGGTGGCCCTCCTCTTGCTGCCCAATTCTGCCTTGGCCCAGGCACCCCTGCAGCGCACGGTTGGACGGGGTGAAATGGTGGAGGTTCTCGATGCACCGTCCAGGGCGCAGTGCCCCGGCCTGGGACCGCGGCCTAACTCTCACAGAGATGCTGATGGTGATCGTGGTCGTGGCCATACTGGTGGCGACCACGGCCCCTCGCATCGTCCCGATCCTTACGCGGGCCGGGGCGGGCCAGGCCGCGAGCCTGGTGGCGACCGACCTGGAGCAGGCCGTTTCCCTGGCCAGCCGCCAGCGACGACCGGTGCGAGTCGCCTGCGACTGCGCCAACGGTACCTACACGATCACTGACCGGGGAAACGGCACCGTTCTCTTCCACCGGGTCGTGGTAGGCGGGTCCGGCGGCTTCGGCCTGAACAGCATGGCCTTTTCAACCCCCCAGGTCGACATCTTTCCGTCCGGCCAGACCTCGGCCCCGTTGACAGTCTCGCTCACGGCCTCCGATGTCACTCGGCAGGTGTCGATGTCGACCGGCGGTTTCGTCAGGGTGATCCGATGAGCCCTTCGACTATCCGGTCCTCGATTTCGGAACGTGGCTTTACTCTGATCGAGATTATGGCGAGCATCGCTCTGCTCGGGTTGACGCTCATGGCGCTGGCGCCGGTAACGATGCGGGTGGGCCGGCTGTCGACCGGGTCCACGTCGGCGACCCAGTGCGCCGCGGTGCTGGCCGGGGAGGTGCAGCGGCTGGAGCAGGTCGACTTTGCGGCGCTGACGCCCGGCACGACCTGCTACAACCGGTCGAGCGCCGACTTTCCGCACTACACGTGTGTGAAGGTCACCGACCTGAACGGCACCACCAAGCGGCTGGTCGTGGTGGTGTCCCCCGTCGGCGCCATGCCGGATTCCGTGATCGTCGACAAGACCAGCGGCAGCCGTTACAACCCCCTGAGTCAATGATCCGGCGACGCGCGGGCTTCACCCTGATCGAGCTGCTGCTGGCGGTCATCCTCGCAGCGGTGGTGTCGGGGGTCATGGTACGGCTGGTTATGGGCGACATGCGTTTCGCCGAGGACCGCGAGGCCTGGCGGACCGCCCGCCAGGCGGCCCGAAGCGGGTTGACGGTACTCACGGCCGATTTCCGCATGTTGGAGACCGCTGCTGGTGTCGAGGCGGTCGCCGCCGGGGGCCAGGACATCACCGTCCGGATCCCCTACGCTTTCGGAGTCCTCTGCTCCACCACCGGCACCACTTCCACCCTGACGCTGCTCCCGGTGGATTCCCTGATGTTCGCTCAACCGGG
>DASWKS010000387.1:0-2169 GCA_036396495.1 Gemmatimonadales bacterium | reverse complement strand
TCGAATGATGGATTGGCGGCGTCCCCTGTCACTGATAGGTTCCGCCACCGACCCAGGCAGGGGTGTCGCACGCCACTTTCCAGAGGAGCCCACATGTCGAAACATCTCACGCCATCCATGGTCATGGCCGTTGCCGCCATGAGCCTTGCAGCCCCACTCCACGCGCAGGGGAGGAGCGTCGTCAGCAGCGCAGAGCTCGATGCTGCGGTCGCCGCCCGCCCAGCGACCAGAGGGGAAGCGGTCCGAAATGTCCTCCTGACCGATCAGGCGCAGAGGGTGGCCAGTCGGATGGGCATCAGCCCGTCGGAGCTGTCGGCTCGAGTGGCCACCCTTGACTCGGCGACGCTGGACCAGATCGCCGAACGAACCGCGGCAAGTGACCCGGCCCTCGCAGGCGGTGCGATTAACGTCACCATTACCGCTACGGTTCTCATCGTCGCCTTGCTGGTCCTCATCATCCTGCTGGTTGCCTAGCGCTGCAGCCCAGACGGATCGTGGGTGTCATTGCTCGGCTGGTCACTGCAGGCCTGTGGGTTGCGTCGGGATTGGGCAGGGCCTCGGCACTAGCCCAGTCCCCGGCTGCAGGCCCGCCTGTGCGCGGGCCCGCCGTGCTCGACGTGCCCTACCTCGCCCAGTCGGTCCTGCTCTGCGGGGGGGCGGCCGTCGCCATGGTCGAGCGGTGGTGGGGACGGCGTGGCGTCTACGCCGAGGACTTCGCCAACCTGGTCAGACCCGAGCTGGGCGGGATTCTCACGACCGATCTCGCCTCGGCCTCTCGCGCCCGAGGCTGGGACACCCAGGTCCTGGATGGCACTCCGGAACTGGTCCAGCAGAGCCTCCAGAACGGCGCTCCAGTGGTGGCCCTCATCCAGGTCGCCCGGGACCGATACCACTTCGTGGTGGTGCTCGGGTGGAGCGACGGGCGAGTGGTCTTTCATGATCCCGCCCGGGCCCCGTTCACCACGATCGATGAGACCCAGTTCCTTGCCAGTTGGGCCGGAACCGACCGCTGGGCCTTGCTGATCCGGCCGCGACCGGCGGCTCCTGACACGGCCACCGCCGGCAACCCGACGCCGGTTCCGGTGGACTCGATGCCGTGTCCACCCTGGCTGGACCAGGCCCTCGACGCGGCGGCTGCCCGACGACTGGATGACGCCGCTCGCCTGCTCGAGGAGGCCGGCAACGCCTGCCCCTCCGAACCTCTGGTCCTGCGCGAACTGGCCGGGGTTCGATTCAAGCAGGCACGGCATGCCGAGGCAATACGGCTTGCCACCGAGTACCTTGGGCTCGTTCCCTCTGACGAACATGGCTGGCGGCTTCTCGCGAGCAGCCGGTATCTCACGGGCGATCAGGACGGCGCGCTCCGCGCGTGGAACCAGGTTGCCCAGCCGACTGTCGACCTGGTCCGGATCGACGGAGCGCGGAAGGTGCGGTTCCGGGCGATCGCCGGGGCCGTGTCGGTGCCTCACGGCACGGTGCTCACTCCGTCCCGCCTGGCACTCGCCAGGCGCAGAGTGTCCGAAATGCCGGCGATCAGGGAAACGGCCGTGAACTACCAACCGGTCCCAGGCGGCATCACCGAGGTCCGAGTGGCTGTCGTCGAACGTCCAACGGTTGGGCGCGCCTGGCGCCTGGTTGCGGCCGGGGCGATCCGAGCCCTTGTGCAGCAGGAGGTAGGGCTCGAGGTCGCCAGCCCAACGGGAGCGGGAGAGCTGTGGAGCGGGAATCGGCGCTGGGAATATGCCCGTCCTCAAACCGTCTTTCGAGTCGACATGCCGGCGCATTTTGGATTCCCGGGGGTGATCGGAATCGAGGGCGCCTGGGAGCGCTTTCGCGTTGCGCTCGACCCCGCAAGAGTCACTGAGGAAAGCATGCGGTCTGCCGTCGTTGGCTTTGGTGGGTGGGTCACTGCCAGGGTGCGTCCGTCGGCGGCCCTTCGGGTCGAGCGATGGTCCGGGGATCGACAATATCTGGCGGCTTCGATGGGTGCCGAATTCCGGGCCTTGGGCGATCGGTTCGCGCTCAGCGTCACTGGCGATCACGCGGTCTCCCTGTCGGCCCACCCGTCCTACACGCGGGGCGGCGCCCACGCCATGTGGGCTTCTTCCCTGGGGCTGGGCCGCGCGGCCTGGTCCACTCGGCTCGGATTCAATTGGGTGAGCGCGGAGG